>DBLF01000072.1:7175-9048 GCA_002297965.1 Candidatus Segatella papionis | reverse complement strand
GTAGGCAACGATAATACAATTGTTATCATACACACATTCTTCAACATGAAATCTGTGTGCAAAGATACGGCTTTCTTTCGAGAAAGCCAAAGAAAAAGGCATAAAAAAACACGAGAACCGAAATTCCCGTGTTCTTGAGGATAGTAAAAGTGATGGCAACAAGTGTGACCTGTGACCGTGACTTTCGCTTATTTTTTGCGCTTAGCAGCTGTCTTTGACTGAGAAGTCTTCGCTGGCGTTGCTAGCACCTCGTAGATGATTTCCGCCATCTTCCCCGCTCCCTTGGCAGTAGGATGGATACCGTCCTTCTGCATCAAGTCGCTATAATTATATAAGGTATGGAGGTCGATGAAACCACACTTGTTCTTCTTCGCCAACTTCTGGATGATAGGCATCTCGCCGTTGACGATGACGCTGTCGCTGATGGTCCAGGAATCTTTGAAGGCAGGGATAGGCGAACAGAGATAAATCTTTGGCTTGGCAGGAAGAGCCTTCAGGGTATCGATCATCGCCTGCATGCTCTGGCGATATTCCTCAGCACCCTTCGCCCAATTATGGGTCTTGGCATCGTTGGTTCCGAGCTTGATGATGACGATGTTCGGATTGAACGCCTGTGCATCCTTCCATGCCAACTCTTTCATATATGGCAGGTCGCCCTTGTTCATCATCGTACGAGCCGACACGCCGAAGTTCTTCACCTCATAACCATTGCCCAACTTCTTCTGCAGCTGAGCAGGATAGCCGTTGACGGGTGCCATGCCGATACCGAAGCCATCGGTGATGGAATTACCAATGCAAGCCACACGGACAGCATTCTCGTTAGGCGACTTATGCGAACGCAACCACCAAGTGAGGTCATCCAACATCTGCTCATGATAAGGGAAACCATGTTCTGCGTCGCGGAACCCCCAGCCATGACCGCAAGTAGGATAGATATGCATCGTACACTCATTGCCCTCGTTGCGCATCGCCGAATAGTAAGCCACACCATTGGTTACAGGTGGCACCACCTCGTCGTCGCTCGAAAGCAAGATGATGGCTGGAGGTGTAAGATGGCGACGAACAGCCTTGTCGTTAGACCATTCCTTCACCAACTGAGGGTTGGTCTTGCGAGCCTCGCCCAAGAAGTTGACACAAGACCCCTTGTGCGACACCTTCTCATCCATAGAAATGACAGGATAGAAGAGGATGGAGAAATTAGGACGAGCATCATACTCGGCATGGGTGCTGACCGACGATGCCAAGTGACCACCAGCCGAGAAGCCCATGATTCCCACGTCTTCCTTATTGATGTGCCAAACGGCAGCACTATCCCTTACGGTACGCATCGCCTGATAAGCATCGCCCAGAGGGATGTTGCGGTCTCCATGAGGCATACGATACTTCAAGACGAAGAAGGCAATGCCCTGCTTGTTGAAATATTCAGCCCACTGATGCCCCTCATGGTCCATGGCGAGATGAGCGTATCCACCTCCAGGACAATCGACCACAGCACGCCCCGTAGGGTTCTGTGGGAGATAACAGGTTAGTTCACTCTGTCCATCCGCACTGTTCTTGAGCACGAACTTGCGGGCCGTAGATTGTGCCGATGCAGCGATAGCCGAGAGCATCAGCACGGAAAACAAAAATATCTTTTTCATCTTTATAATATGTTGGTTATTGTTACCGTTATTAAATCCGAATGCAAAGATACTGATTTTTTGGTTAAATTCACGTTATATTTTCACCTATTTTTGATTATTTTGTTCAAAATCTCTTTGCCGTTTGTTTCTTTTTTACTAAATTTGCACCTATAATTATAATATCAGCAGATTATGAAGCAATTTTTCAAGAGTGTAGCAGCAACAGTCGTTGGCTTATTCGCCTTCGGACT
>DBLF01000072.1:4030-7078 GCA_002297965.1 Candidatus Segatella papionis | reverse complement strand
CTACAGGGCGAAATCGACGACAAGGCCGATGACAACTGGCTGGGTGAACTCACAGGCGACAAGCTCAACAACCTAGGCATGAACCGCATTCTCTCTGCCATCCAAAAGGCTAAGGGCGACGACAACATCAAGGGCATCTACCTGGAGACGGGTATCTTGCAAACCGACTACGCCACCCTGCAAGAGATACGCAACGCCCTCAACGACTTCAAGAAGAGCGGCAAGTGGATTATCGCATACGGCGACTCCTACTCGCAAGGAGGATATTACCTTGCATCGGCAGCCAACAAGGTGTATGTGAACCCAGAGGGCGCCATCGACTGGCATGGAATTGCTTCGCAACCTCAATACATCAAGGATGTGGCTGCCAAGTTTGGCGTCCACTTCACCGTGGTGAAGGTGGGCAAGTACAAGAGTTTCACCGAGATGTACACCGAGGACAAGATGAGCGACGCCAACCGTGAGCAGGTTTCCCGCTACATCAATGGTCTCTGGCAGCAGGTGATGACCGACGTAGCCAACAGCCGCAACATCAGCAAAGACTCGCTCAACCATTACGCCGACGGACTGATGGCTTTGGAAGACACCAAGCTCTTGAAGACTCGCAAGTTGGTGGATGGATTCTGCTACTATGATGAAATCCGCGACGTGGTGAAGAAGCAACTGGGGCTGAAGGCTGACGAGAAAATCAACCAGGCAAGCATGGAAGACGTGAACGCTGCCGTCTCCGACGACAACTTCGGGGGCGACGAAATCGCCGTTTACTATTGCCAAGGCGACATTGTGAGCACAGCCACCCCAAGCATCTACGGACCCGTGCAACAGATTGTCAGCACGACCGTGATACAAGACTTGCAAGACTTAGCCGACGACAAGAACGTGAAGGCTGTGGTATTGCGCATCAACTCGGGTGGTGGCGACGCCTACGCTTCCGAACAGATATGGAGAGCCGTGAGCCAGCTCAACAAGAAGAAACCTGTGGTGGTTTCAATGGGAGGCATGGCTGCATCGGGTGCTTACTATATGAGTATGGGAGCTAGATACATCATGGCACAGCCTACCACCCTCACCGGTAGCATCGGCATCTTCGGTGCCCTGCCAGACTTCAGTGACCTGCTGACCAAGAAGTTGGGCTTCAAATACGACGAGGTGAAGACCAATCGCAACAGTGCCTACACCAGTGCCGGAACCGCCCGCCCTTGGAGTGCCGAGGAGATAGGCTACCTCCAGGCATACGTGAACCGTGGCTACAGTCTCTTCCGCAGTCGTGTGGCAAACGGCAGAAAGATGAGCGTTGACCAAGTGGAGAAGATAGCACAGGGAAGAGTATGGCTCGGAACGGATGCCAAGAACATCAAACTCATCGACGGCTTCGGAAGTCTAGACGATGCCATCGCCAAGGCAGCCCAGTTTGCCAAGGTAAGCGATTATTACGCACAGGAATATCCTGCGCCAGCCGACTGGATGGACCAGCTCCTCGACGAGGTTTCTGGCAATGGCGGCAACTATCTCGACGAGCAGTTGCGACTCACCCTCGGCGACCTCTACAAGCCTTTCATGATGATTCGCAACATGAAGGAGAAAGAACCCGTACAGGCATCCTTGCCATTCGTGCTGAACATACAATAAAAGACTCTATATATAATAAGGTATAGGAAAATGAGAACAGAAGGAGATCTAATCAAGATCAACGATTGGCTGCTGCCACTGAGTTGGATATACGGCAGCATCGTGAGACTGCGCAACTGGCTCTTCGACATCGGACTGAAGAAGAGCCGTGCATTCAGCCTGCCCATCATTTCGGTAGGCAACATCACCGTGGGCGGTTCGGGAAAAACGCCACACGTGGAATACCTCATCCGACTGTTGCAAGACAAGATGAAGGTGGCTGTACTATCCCGAGGATACAAACGCAAGACAAGGGGCTTCGTCTTGGCAGACGAGAACACCACCATGCCCGAGATAGGCGACGAACCTTTCCAGATGCACCAGAAGTTTCCCAACATCTATGTGGCAGTGGATGCCAAGCGAGTAAGGGGCATCGAGACCCTGCAGAGCGAGGAGGAGACCAAGGACGTAGATGTTGTCTTGCTCGACGATGCCTTCCAGCATCGCTACGTCAAGCCGGGCATCAACATCCTGTTGGTGGATTACCACCGACTCATCATCTACGACAAGATGCTACCAGCGGGAAGACTGCGTGAGCCATTGAGCGGAAAGAGCCGTGCCGACATCGTGATCATCACCAAATGTCCCAAGGACTTGAAGCCAATGGAATTCAGAGTGCTCACCAAGGCAATGGACCTCTACCCTTTCCAGAAGCTCTACTTCACTTGCATCGACTACGACACACCGAAGGGCGTGTTCAACGACAAACAGATAGCACTCGACGAGCTAAAGGATTACAACGTACTGCTCCTTACGGGCATCGCATCGCCAAAGCAGATGGAACACGACCTCAAGCCGATGGTCAAGGAGTTGCACTCCCTCTCCTTCGGCGACCACCATCGCTTCAAGGGCAAGGACATCGACCGCATCAACGAGACCTTCGAGTCATTGCCAGAACCTCGCATCATCATCACCACAGAGAAGGATGCCGTGCGACTGAGAGAAGCGGATGGATTCTACGAGAGTGTGAAAGAGGGCATGTACGAACTGCCTATCAAGGTAAGTTTCATGCTCGACCAAGAAGAAATATTTAACGAAAAAATAATTAGCTATGTACGAAAGAATTCAAGAAACAGCATCCTGGCTAAAAGAAAGGATGACAACAAGTCCAAAGACTGCGATCATACTGGGAACAGGCCTCGGACAATTAGCTTCAGAGATAACTGATAGCTACGAATTTCCATATAGTGAGATACCAAATTTCCCGGTATCTACCGTAGAAGGTCATGCCGGCAAGCTCATCTTCGGTAAGTTGGGCGGCAAGGACATCATGGCGATGGAAGGTCGCTTCCATTTCTATGAGGGATACAACATGAAGGAGGTTACCTTCCCAGAGCGTGTGATGTACGAATTGGGCATCGAGACCCTCTTCGTGAGCAA
>DBLF01000072.1:0-3941 GCA_002297965.1 Candidatus Segatella papionis | reverse complement strand
GAGCATCCACTGAGAGGCAAGAACTTCCCTACCGGTCCTCGTTTCCCTGACATGCACGAGGCTTACGACAAGAAGCTCCGCGACCTCGCCGACGAGATTGCCAAGGAGAAGGACATCGAGGTGAAGCATGGTGTCTATATCGGCGTACAGGGTCCAACCTTCGAGACCCCATCCGAGTATCGCATGTATCATCTTCTGGGTGCCGATGCCGTAGGCATGAGCACCGTGCCAGAGGTCATCGTAGCTCGCCACTGTGGCATCAAGGTATTCGGCATCAGCATCATCACCGACCTCGGTGGCTTCGACGTACCAGTGGAAGTAAGCCACGAGGAGGTACAGGTGGCAGCGAATGCCGCACAGCCAAAGATGACGGAGATTATGCGCGAGATGATTAGAAGATCTTAACATTATAATATGGATATAGCAAAATTGGGTGAATTTGGTCTTATCGACCATCTCACCAAAGGATATGACAACAAGAATGCCTCGACCGTATATGGCGTGGGCGACGACTGTGCGGTGATGCACTATCCCGACAAGGAGGTGCTCGTAACCACCGACATGCTGATGGAGGGCGTACACTTCGACCTCACCTATATCGACTTGCAGCACTTGGGCTACAAGAGTGCGATGGTGAACATCAGCGACATCTTCGCCATGAACGGTACTCCACGACAGATGGTAGTGAGCATTGCCCTGAGCAAGCGTTTCAAGGTGGAAGACATGGACGAGTTCTACAAGGGACTCCGCATGGCTTGCGACAAGTGGGGCGTTGACATCGTGGGTGGCGACACCACTTCCTCACTGACCGGTCTTGCCATCAGCATCACCTGCATCGGCGAGGCTGCCAAGGAAGACATCGTCTATCGCCATGGAGCCAAGGAGACCGACCTCATCTGTGTATCGGGCGACCTCGGCGGTGCCTACATGGGCTTGCAACTCTTGGAACGAGAGAAGGCTGTGTATTACGGACAGGTGGAGGACATCCGCAAGAAGATGGCAGAAGCGAAGGCGAAGGGAGATTCCGCCAAGCTCGCCAGCCTCAACAAAGAACTCGAAGAGATGCGCAACTTCCAGCCAGATTTCGCTGGAAAGGAATACTTGTTGCAGCGCCAGCTCCAACCAGAGGCACGTGGCGACATCATCGCCCAATTGCGTGAGGCAGGCATCAAACCTACAGCCATGATGGATGTAAGCGACGGACTGAGCAGCGAGTTGATGCACATCTGCGAGCAGAGCCACTGCGGATGCCGAGTATATGAGAAGAACATTCCTATCGACTACCAGACTGCCGTACAGGCTGAGGAGTTCAACATGAACCTCACCACTTGTGCGATGAATGGTGGCGAAGACTACGAGTTGCTCTTCACCGTACCTATCGGCGACCACGAGAAGGTGGAGGCGATGGAAGGCGTGAAGCAAATCGGTTACATCACCAAGGAAAGTCTCGGGAAGATGCTCATCACACGTGATGGACAGGAGTTCGAACTGAAAGCACAGGGATGGAATCCGCTGAAAGACTAGCTTTCCATAAAAACTTCGGCATAACCACCCTAATTATTGGGGTAACTTCGCTGAAGTTTGTTAATAAACATTAAGCAAGAGAAATTATTTCGGTTTCTCTTGCTCAATTCAAATATTTGTTGTACCTTTGCAACCGCAAATAAGCAAGATGGTGCCATAGCTCAGTTGGTAGAGCAAAGGACTGAAAATCCTTGTGTCCCCGGTTCGATTCCTGGTGGTACCACTCCTCCTTTCATTTAGGCGGTTTCTGACTTCGGTTAGAGCCGCCTTTTCTGTTTATATTAGTTTTGTAAATAAAAATCGCCACAAATACCATACATTCTCCCCAACACTTTCCAAGCACTAGGCGAGGAAGCCTATTACGCATGGCGTGGTTTTTATTTTTTCCTCCCGAGGAAAAAATAAAAACCACGCCATGTAAACTCTCAAACTACCCTTAGCACACCATTCGACACCTGAAAATGAATATCCATTCCCTCGTATGGCATACCATATATTTTGTCTGGATTTTTCTGATAATGCGGACGAGGATCTTGTGCCAGGACCTCACGAAGCACCTCGATTTTGCGTTCGTCAAGTCCTTTCAACAAAAGCATTTTATGCACTTCGTCCGAAATCTCAACCTCAAGCTTCTCCCATTTCCTCTCATCCACAAATCCACTTCGTGCATCGGGATGACTATCCGCATACACCACATAGGGTTTGATGTCGTAGATAGGCGTACCATCCATCAAGTCTGCCCCCGTCACGTGAACCACAGGGCCTCGGCTTGTCTCCCACTCTACATGAGAAAGACGAACAGAAGAAAGTCCGATATTGTTGGGACGAAAAGGACTACGAGTGGCAAAAACTCCCACTTTTTCATTTCCTCCCAACACAGGAGGTCGAACCACCGGACTATTGGCTTTGTGTCTATTGGCAGAGAATTCCCAAATCAGCCAAATGTAGTCGAACCCCTCGATACCTCTCAAGGCATCAGGGTTGCGAAACTCTGGCTCAAAAACAATCTGACCTTCAAGTTCCGTCACTAACCCAGCCTGCTTCGGAATACCAAACTTACTAGAAAACGGCGAGTGAAATCGCGCTATCGGTTTTATTTCCATACTTCTCTTTATATCTATACCTTATTTATATATTAGTACGATAAAACTAGTTAATTATTTTGCTATCTGCACAAAAAAATGTACCTTTGCACTCAAATAAAAAAATAATCAACAATGAAAATACAAAGACCTCAGCATGAGATTTGGCTACAAAAGCCAGGAGAACTAGGCATTTACCAGCAGATAGAAAGAGCTGGCAGAGTATGCTACAAAAGTGAGAACAACACCACCGAAGACTCAGCGAAACCCTTCGTGGGACGGATGATCCAGAGTGAGCACTTCGCTATGCTGGAGCATGGTACCGTATATCTAGTATGCAACCATGGCGAGCTTCCCCTCTATATCCATAACAAATTCTCCCGTCTCAACACCATCGACGGAAAGGATTACATCACCACCAACCTCAGAGTCTTGGCAGAAAACAAGGCGATGGACGACTTGAAGTATCTCAGTGACTATGAGGAAGGCAAGCACGAGCTTCGCATCACCGTGCATTTCACCACCCAGATTGCCATCACCAGAGAGTATAATCGCCATCGTGCCAACTCCATGGCAGAGCAGAGCACTCGCTACTGCAACTATACCAAGAACAAGTTTGGCAGCGAAATCAGCATCAACCTCCCTACTTGGGTGGAAGAGAAAGCTGGCATTGCCGACCAATTGGATTCTGAGGGCGAAATTCAGTTTAGCGAAACTGCAGGAAACAACCAAGAGAAATTCCAAGAGCTATGTGAGGACATTTCCAATCAGGAAACAGAAGACTGGACCCTGCTCGACACCTGGTACTTTGCCAATCAAGCTGCCGAGTTCGCCTATATGAAATTGATAGAAGCTGGATGCAAACCACAGGAGGCACGTGTCATCCTGCCACTCGATTGCAACACCGAGTTGGTTCACACCGCCTTCATCAGTGACTGGAAGCACTTCTTCGACCTCAGAGCCTTGGGAACGACAGGTGCTCCCCACCCAGATGCCAAAGCTCTCGCCTTGCCGCTGATGGAAGAATTCAAGCAGAGAGGTTTCTTGAAGTAAAATAAGGCTTCATAGAAAACAAGATTTTCGAAAACAGAAATAATAAGGAACAGAAAAAGCTAAATATGTCTGCACATATCCTCAAGAATGTGCAAACATTCATTTAAAAAAGATAAAAAAGCAGAGCCTAGATGCAGATTTTCCATTTTTCGTACAAAGCGAATTGAAAAAAAACGTATCTTTGCGATGTGTTTTTCATAGTATTAGATTTAAGGTTATCAAGGTTGGGGCTGCAGCGGCAGCCCTTTTTTGTGCCTTAATTCGCACCGTTTCCAACGAAAA
>DBLF01000071.1:15148-15295 GCA_002297965.1 Candidatus Segatella papionis | reverse complement strand
TGACAGCCCTTACCTTTTACTATATTGATATCGAAAAGTGGATATACGTCGAATAATTTCATAATTGTAATCTTAAAATGCTGATGGCTTGAGTTTCAAGCCTGCTGTCTGGTCGATGCCAAACATAATGTTCATGTTCTGTACTGC
>DBLF01000071.1:13633-15113 GCA_002297965.1 Candidatus Segatella papionis | reverse complement strand
CCCTTCAAGAGGTTGTCGATGCAAGAAGTGATGAGGAGCTTGTCGCCATACTTATCTACGTGAACGAGGCACTTGTTGGTGTTCACTACTTGCTTCAAGTCAATAGCCTTATCCACATAGTGGGTGAACTTGGCGTTCTTGTAGAACTCCTTGTAACCTGCCACGATTTCCTCGATAGGCTTGTCGGTCTTCACCACCTCGGTGGCAAAGATACCACGGGCGAAGTCGCCACGATAAGGGATGAAGTCGATGGCTGCATCGAGATAACCCTGAGTCTGCTTGAGGCTCTGGCGAATCTCAGGTACATGCTGATGGTTGAATGCCTTGTAGATGCTCATGTTGTTGTTGCGCCAAGAGAAGTGGGTGGTGGCACCTGGCTTCTGACCTGCGCCTGTGCTACCCGTGATGGCGTTGACAGATACATCGCTGTTGATGAGTCCCATCTTAGCAGCAGGCAACAAACCAAGTTGTATGCAGGTTGCAAAACAACCTGGGTTTGCTACATGCTTAGCTGTGGCTATAATTGATTCATTTATTTCAGGAAGACCATATACGAAGTCGTGGGCGGCTGGGGTAGGTTGCTGAGTGGCAACCACTGTCTCTGGGGCAAGGCGGAAGTCTTGTGCCAAGTCGATGATCTTGACATTCTCAGGCACGTTGTGCTCCTTCAAGAAAGCCTCGCTCTTGCCATGACCAAAGCAGAAGAAGATGACATCCACTTGGTCGAAAGGCATCTCAGCGGTAAACTTCAAGTCGGTCTCGCCATACAATCCCTCGTGTACATCTGCCACGAGGTTGCCTGCGTTACTCTCGCTATTGGCGAAAACAATCTCAGCCTCAGGGTGGTTGATGAGGAGGCGAATGAGTTCACCTCCCGTATAACCAGCTGCTCCTAATATTCCTACTTTAACCATTTGTATCTATTTGGGATGATAGCCCAACAAATAATATAGATGATGATGCCACTAAAGCAAGTACAGAATGTGGCTACAGCCCATCCTAATCGTACTAATGTGGGGTCTAAGTCGAAAAACTCAGCCAAACCGCCACATACACCAGCTATCTTTTTGTCTGGGGATAATGTTAATTTCTTGTCCATAGTTGTACTTGTTAAATGTTTGTATATTCGTTAGACGAATCGAACATTCATAAAGTTGCAACTCTTCGTTCTTCACTAATTTTATCTTTGCTCGTCTGGGTGCATACCATAGTAAACACGGAGTGGAGTAGAGCTTACCTTGATGAAGCCCTTGGCATCCTCTGCGGTCCAACCATGCTGCATCTCACCATACTCACCGAGTTTAGACTTGGTCAAGTCGTCTGGAGAGTCGATGCCGACGGTCTGGAAACTGTAAGGACGGAGCTTCAGGATTGCCGTACCATTCACGTGGCGCTGAGAAGAGGTAAGCATAGCCTCGATGTCTGGCATTACAGGCTCCAAGTACTGGCTCTCGTGGAGGAACATTCCGTACCAGTTGCC
>DBLF01000071.1:12507-13516 GCA_002297965.1 Candidatus Segatella papionis | reverse complement strand
CCCTTGATACCGATGATGGTATCGCCTACGTTACAGTCACGACCGATGGCGTAAGATGCACCGATTTCTTCAATCTTCTGGATAGCTGCAATCTTGTCATCAAACTTCTCGCCGTTCACGGCTACAATCTCACCTTTCTCGAAGGTAATCTTCAGCTCAGCCTCTTCTTCCTTGGCAGTAACGTGCTTCAAGTAAGCCTCCTCAGGAAGACCCTGTGTTGGGTCGAGAATCTCACCACCGCAGATGCTGGTTCCCCAGATACCTACGTTGTAAGAATACTTCAACTTGGTGAAGTCAGCGTAGAAACCGTGCTCGTTCAAGTAGTCAACCTCCTCCTTGCGAGAGAGAGCCTTGTCGCGAGTCAAGGTGATAATCTCTACACCAGGAGCCATGACCAAGAATGTCATGTCGAAACGAATCTGGTCGTTACCTGCACCTGTACTTCCGTGAGCGATGGCGTCAGCGCCAATCTCCTTCGCATAACGAGCGATGGCGATGGCCTGGAAGATACGCTCGGAAGAAACTGAGATAGGGTAGCAGTTGTTGCGGAGCACATTGCCAAAAATCATGTATTTCAATGATTTCTCATAGTACTCATGGGTAACGTCGAGAGTGACGTATGCCTTGGCACCCAACTTGTATGCGTTCTCCTCGTTGGTCTTCAACTGCTCGGCAGAGAAACCACCTGTGTTAGCGCATGCTGCATAAACATCCCAGCCATCCTGGGTCAACTTCATTACTGTGTATGATGTATCGAGACCGCCGCTAAATGCGACTACTACTTTCTTATTTGCCATAACTTTATGATAAATGTTAAATGTTAAGTGTTAAATGGGCATTTCTGATGCCTGTTCCTATTATAATAGGTTTATGCTTCAAGCTCGCAGCTTGGACCGTCAATCTTCTTGATTCTCTCTATCACTTCCTTAGGAAGTTTGATAGGCAGATGCTCCTCTGGGTCGAAGAGCATGGCGGTGCAGATGCAATACTTGCGGTTGGTGCGATGGAG
>DBLF01000071.1:3968-12469 GCA_002297965.1 Candidatus Segatella papionis | reverse complement strand
AACCACGCCAAAATGACTCATCATCAGTCAAGTCGGCGAAGGTGACAGGGAGATAACCCAACTGGGTGTTCATCTTCATTACAGCCGAACCGGATGTCAAAGAGAAAATCTTGGCATGAGGCCATCGCTGTCGGGCAAGCGTAAAGGTAAGGTTCTTGATACGTTTTGCCAGTCCGATGCCTCGGAAGTCTGGGTGAACGATCAAACCTGATGTGGTGACATAGTGCTTGTTGCCCCAAGTCTCGATGTAGCTGAAACCAGCGAACTTCTCGCCCTGAAGGGCGATGACAGCCTTGGCCTCGCGCATCTTGGTGGCAACATACTCAGGTGAACGCTTGGCGATACCTGAACCACGTTTCTTAGCTGCTTCTGCGATTGTAGTCAGAATGGTGTCGATGTACTTGATGTGACTTTCGTCAGCCACCATTACTTTAACTTCTTCCATTTTTCTCTTTATCTTTTATAATGTTCTTGTTTCTTTGTAAATTAAAATATAACGATAGATGAAATCCTCTTCCGAGAATTAAAATCTATGGTTGATTTCCGGAATTACTTCCGAAAGGACCTCGATGACTTCCTCCTCGGTTGTTCCTTTCTTTTTTACGAGGAAGATGGTGTCGTCTCCAGCGATAGTTCCAAGGATTTGGGGAATATCGCTGTTGTCTATGTTGTAAGCGATGCTGCTAGCGTATCCCGGTCTCGTCTTGATAACTACCATATTTCCGGAGAAATTGATAGACTGAAAGCCCGTGCTCAGTGCCATCTTGCTGATGGATGAAGGATGTGGGACTCTTTTATAGAGTGCATCATTCGGAAGTACGTATGCGTATTTGCCACTGGATGAAGCTGCCTTGGCAACCTTGAGCAACTTCAGGTCGCGGCTCAATGTGGCTTGCGTAATCTCGAACCCTTCCTTGTGGAGAGCTTGCAAGAGTTGCTCTTGCGAACTCAGCTCTTGGCTTGAGATGAGCATCTTCAATGCTTCCAATCTGCTATTCTTTACTTTCATACGTTGTATTTTTATTCGTTTGCGGTTGCAAAATTACTGCAAAAATACGAAACTGCCAAATAATTTTGCATATTATTTGCATAAAGCGTGATAATTTGTAGAAAAATGCTAGGTTTATGCAAATAATATGCGGTATAAATATGCGATGTATGCATTCTTTACTGTAGATGGAATAGGATTACTGTTGGTTGACAATGCGAATAAATAGGTATATTTTACCTGTGAAAATGCAATTTCTTGGCGAAATTATTGCTATTCTTATTTTTTTTACTTACTTTTGCACTGCAATAATCTTTAAACTAATAATCGTTAACGCGAATGATAAAGAAGTTAACTATAAACCTGTTGATCTTACTGGCCATACCCTGCTTACTCTATGGTCGTAACTTCAATGTGATGGATTTCGGTGCCCAAGGCAACGGAATCAGTGATGATGCTGCCGCCATTCAGAAGGCCGTGGATGCTTGTACGAATGCTGGCGGTGGCGATGTTGTGTTTGCTTCCAACCATGTATTTCTCTCTGGTCCCGTACAGTTGAAGTCGAACGTGAATGTCGTTCTGGAGACTAACTCTGTGTGGAAAGCCAATCCTGATGAAAGTATCTATCATCTCAGTGCCTTCGGAAAAAACGAGGGTGAGGGCATGATGTGGATATGGGCGAAGGATGTGGAGAATCTTTCGTTCTCAGGTCATGGCACCATCCATGGCAATGGCATCCAATTTATGGGTTCGGAGCTTTTTGATAGCTATGAACTCAAGCCGGTCACTACCTTTGATCCTCGCCCACATGTACTTACCTTGATGGGAGTGAAGAACCTAAGCATTCGAGACATCACCATCAAGGAGGGAGCTTATTGGACAGTCCACCTCATCGGTTGTGATGGAGCAGTGATAGATGGTATCAATCTACTCAACAATTTGAAGATTCGCAACGGCGACGGCATTGACATCGATCATAGCAAGCATGTGCGTATCGCCAACTGCCATATCACCAGTGGCGACGATGCCATCTGCCTGAAGAATCGACGAGAATATGAGGAATACGGTTCTTGTCACGACATCGTGGTGACGAATTGTGTGATGGAGAGCCGTAGTTGCACGGTGAAGATTGGAAGCGAGAATATGGATTCCATCTACAATGTTGCCATCGACAACTGCGTCATCAAGGGCAGCAACCGTGGACTCGGTATCCAGAATCGTGACGAGGGTACAGTAAGTAATGTGGTATTCTCCAACATCATCTTGGATTGCCGTCTTTGGAGCGATGTGTGGTGGGGCAAGGCGGAGCCTATCTATGTAACCTCCTATCCCCGTGCCAATGGCAACCATAAGGATGCCAACTGGCGATTCCCCAAGGGACAGACCGTGGGAAGATGTGGCGAGGTGAGCCATATCTACTTCAATAACATCTATGCCACATCCGAGAATGGTTGTTTTATCGGGGGCGACACCCAGGATAAAGTGAATAATATCTATCTCAATAATGTACATCTCAACTTGAAGAAGTTGACAAGTTACGATGGCGGTGTATATGACAAGCGCCCTTGTCGTGGCGAAGGCTTTATATATAATAAGGTATATGGAGTTTATGTAGAAAAAGCAAAGGATGTTGAGATTGAAGACTTGAAGGTACAAGTAGCCCCCCAAGTGAATTATGGAGGAAAGACTTTTGGGATAGACGACTAATCTCTCTCTCTTCTCCAGCAATTTCATCTTTATCTTCATCAGAATGAAACAGAAATCTAAACCCGATGTAATTTGGTAGCATTACCTTTGCATCGACAATAATTTTATTAAATCTAATAAATTATGCAAATAGAACAAAAGACAATGGGAAGAAACCTGAAACGAGTTCTCTTTTCTTCCGCCCTTCTGCTGGTGAGTTCGCTCACATTTGCACAAAGTAAGGTCAGCGGCACCGTGAAGGATGCCAATGGCGAGCCTCTCATCGGTGTAAGCGTGATGGAGGTGGGTACCAACAATGGTGCAGTTACCGACATAGACGGTAAGTACACCTTGAACGTGAAGCCGGGAGCCAAGTTGAAGCTCACCTATATTGGCTTTACTCCTAAGACCATCAAGGCTAGTGGCAACAGCCAAGTGGTGATGGACGAGGACAACACTGCCCTCAACGAGGTGGTTGTGGTAGGCTATGGCACAATGCGTCGTAAGGATGTCACCTCTTCCATAACTACCGTGAATGCCAAGGATTTGAACAAGGGCGTATATACCGACCCAGCGCAGATGCTTCAGGGCAAGGTGCCAGGATTGGTGGTTACTTCTTCGGGCGACCCTAATGGTTCTACGAGCATGACTCTTCGTGGTGCTTCTTCTCTTCGTACAGGCGAGGCGATGCAGCCATATTATGTGATAGACGGTATTCCAGGAGTCGATATTTCTATGGTTGCTCCAGATGATATTGAGAGCATCGACGTGCTCCGTGATGCTTCTGCCACAGCTATCTATGGTTCGAAGGCCGCCAATGGTGTGATTATGATTACCACAAAGAAAGGTAAGAACAACCAAGACCGTGTGAATGTGTCTTATTCTGGATATGTGGGTTTTGACCATATTTCCAAGACTTTGGATATGGCATCTGCCGATGATATTCGTGGTTATGTGAAGGCAAATAATTTGGATTATGCTTACGATTATGGTGCTTCTACCGATTGGCAGAAGGAGGTTCTTCGTACGGGTATCAGTCATAACCATAATCTTTCCATCAATGGTGGAAGCAAGAAATCTACTTATATGGCTTCCCTCAACTACAATAACCGTGAGGGAATCATCAAGGGTACGGATATGCACCGCATCAACTTCCGTTCATTGATTAGTTCTAAGGTACTGAAAGATCACTTGGATCTTTCTGCTGGTTTGAATGCTATGTATGGTAAGCATGAGGGTGTGCCAATGAACAATGAGGGTGGCTCTGTGCTTGATGCCATGAACTACTTTAATCCTACCACTCCTATCCGCAATGAAGATGGTTCTTGGAGCAAGGGTGATGGCTCAGGCAACTACAATCCTCTTTCTCTTATAGCAGAGGATTCCTCTGAGTTTGAGTGGAAGCGTATGCAGTTTATTGGAAAGGCTACTGCAAATATTGTCAAGGGATTGACTTGGAATGCTAACTATCAGTATAGCAATAAGCAGCGTACATATAGCGCATACGATTCTCATAATAGTCAGCTCAATGGTATCAGCGATTACCAAGGACGTGCCAACCGTAGCACTTACCAAGGTCATGACCAGACTTTTGAAACTTACCTCAACTATGATGCTACTTTTGCCAAGAAGCACAAGTTGGGTTTGATGGCTGGTTACTCATGGGAAGAACGTGTCAATAATGATGGTTTCGGTCTGACTGTTCACAACTTCTTCGATGATAAGTTGGGCTGGAACCAATTGAAGTATGCAGGTACTATCGACGGTATGACAGCAGTGGAGAGTGGTACTAAGGAGACCATTCGCAACATATCTTTCTATGGGCGTTTGTCTTATTCTTATGATAGTCGTTATATGTTGCAGGCTACTATTCGTCGTGACGGTTCGTCTGTGTTTGGCGATGGTCATCAGTGGGGTTATTTCCCATCTGTTTCTGGTGCTTGGAATGTTACGGAAGAGAAGTTTATGGATGGCTTGAAGGATGCCTTGAAACTTTCCAACTTAAAGCTTCGTGTGGGCTATGGTGTCAGTGGTAATGCTTTAGGCTTTGGCGCATATACTGCTGTAACGACTTACGGTGCGAATGGTGCTATATCAACCATCAATGGTAAAAACTATGCTACGTTGGTGGCAACCAAGTTGGCTAATCCCGATTTGAAGTGGGAGAAAACTAGTATGTTAAATGTTGGTTTGGACTATGCTTTCTTCAATGGGCGCATCAATGGTTCCATCGAGTATTATGACAAAGATACAAAGGATTTGATTTGGAATTATCCAGTATCATCTTTCGTTTATCCATTTAGTACGATAGCAGCTAATGTGGGTGAGATAAGCAACCGAGGTGTTGAGTTCTCTATCAACGCTATTCCTGTGCAAAATCAGAACTTTACTTGGACTACTACTTTGAATCTTTCTCATAATAAAAACAAGGTAAAGAAGTTGACCAATGAGCAGTACAGTACGGCTTCCTTTACCCAGGGAGATCCTATGGTGGCTGGTGTTTCTTCCAATGGCTATACTCAGCAGATTATGGAAGGTCAACCTTTGGGAACATTCTTTACCTATGAATTTGCTGGATATGACAAGGATGGTACTTCTTTGTATTATGAGCATGATGCGGAGACGGGTGAACGTACAGGTACTACAACAAAGTCTCCAACATTCAAGGATCGTACCATTACTGGTTGTGCACAACCTAAGTTAAATGTCGGATGGAATAATACGTTCAATTACAAGAATTGGAGTGCTTCCTTCTTCTTTACAGGAGTTTTCGGTAATAAAATTTATAATGGACTTCGTGCCCACTATACTGCTCCAGATTTCTTTGCTGGTGGCAAGAATGTGTTGAAAGAATTCATTACCGATCGTCCTGCTACGGATAAAAGTTCAAATATCCCATCAGATAAGTTTATCGAGAATGGTTCTTACGTTCGTTTGCAGAACCTTACCTTGGGTTATACCTTCCGTAATTTGGATGGATGGTTGAATAGTTTGCAGTTGTATGTTACAGCCAACAATGTCTTCACCATCACAAGCTATAAGGGATTGGATCCAGAGGTAAACCTCGGTGGCATCGACCCAGGAGTGGATTATCGTTGGAGTAACTATCCACATACTCGTACGATTATGTTGGGTGCTAAAATTAATTTCTAACAACATTTAAATACGCTTAGATATATGAAACTAAATATTAAAACGCTATTTGCAGCTAGTTTGGCAACTTTAGCTGTGAGTTGTACGGATTTGGATGTGCCTATGGATTCTCAATATTCTGATTATCCTGGTAACAATGTTGCTAGTGAAGCCAGAATGGCAGGAATCTATTTTCAAATGCGCGATTGCTTTGGGCGTCGTTTTATGGAGGCACAGGCATTGTCAAGTGATGAGTTTACAGCTTTGTCGTATAGTGGAAACTGGTTGGATTCGTATGCTTATTCCAATACAACACTTCATAATTTCAATGATGAGTGTGCTACGATTGATTGGATGAATGTGTTGGGTGAAGGTGTGGTGAAAGCTAATGAGGTAATCAATTCTAATGCAGAAGATAAGTATAAGTATGCAGCTCGTGCCATTCGTGCTTATTTTACCTACTTGGAGATGGATAATTTTGGCGACGCTCCAATTGTAGATAAGACATACGCCGAGAAGAATGGATTGGATATTACCGCTCGCCAACCTCGTGCAGACGTGGCGAAATGGATAGAGAGCGAGCTATTGGCTGTAGCTGACCAATTGCCAGAAGAGACAACTGGCGAGAACTATGGTAAGCCTAACAAGTATATGGCATACGGTCTCTTGGCTCGTTTGTATATCAACTGGCCAGTTTACACAGCGTCTTCTGTTGATCAATATGATGCAGCCAACTATAGCAACGAGAAGCTCAATGCTTGTGTGGAAGCTTGTGATAAGATTATCAATTCTAGTAAGTTCGAGTTAGGTCCTGTGGCTTACCGCTTCAAGTTTGCTCCAAACAATACAGAATTGGTAGAGAAGGGAGAAATCAAGGATTTCATTTATGCAATGCCTTATCATACATTGGATGCAACGGGTATGCAGTATGGTCGTTCCCATTCTTATAAGGATATCAAGAAGTTGTCTCCTAGTTATTATGGTACAGCTCTGTCTAATTCAGGTGGTGGATATATAACCGTCACTCCTGAAGCGGCTGCTCGTTTCAATCTTCCTGGAGATGAGCGAAATACAATGGTGCTTCAAGGTACAGTTCATGTGTATGACCCTGAAACGCTTCTGCCTACAGAGAGAGTTTGTAAAGATCGTGACGGCAATCCATTAGTGTTGGAGCCAAATATCAAGTTGACAAAGCAGACCGCAGAGTTGGATGTTGGCGATAATGTAGAAGGATGGCGTCAGGGCGCTCGTTCCATCAAATGGTTTGTGAGCAATGAAGACTTTAAAAATAGCCGTAACCAGTCTAATGACATTCCATTGATTCGCTATGCCGACATCTTAATGATGAAGGCTGAGGCTTTGACTCGTGGTGCTCAGGCTACATCGGGTAAAGATGCCAAGGGGCTTTTCAATGAGATCCGTTCTTACGTTCATGCTCCCGAGATTGACCATAATCCAACATTGGATGAAATTTACGAGGAACGTGGTCGTGAGTTCTTTGATGAGAACCTTCGTCGAATGGATATGATTCGTTTCGGTCATTTCGAGGATGAATATGGCTTCCATAAGAAAGGTTTTGAAAATGCTAACTTTGATAAGACTCATCGTATCTTCCCATTGCATAAGAAGAACCAGTTGGATACCAATCCTAACTGGAAACAGAATCCAGGTTACTAGGATTAAAAACGACATCTGTAAGTTGGGGAGCAGCCGTACAGCTGCTCCCCCCATTTAGGCTATTCTTTGTGTTATATAGTTCTATTGGACAGCTTTGTATTAATCTTAAAAACAGTTTTGTCATGAGAAGAAATCTATTATTATTGTTATTTTTGCTAATTTCGCAAGTGATGCTAGCCCAAAGTCTGAGCCGGGCAGATGTGAATGCCTATGTAGAAAATCAGTATGGGCATGCTTGGCGTGACATTGCTCTTTATCTGGTTGCCAAAGACCAACTGGATAAAGATAATGCCTTGACTTTCGAAAAGACAATTTCTGTATCAGGCAAGACAAAAAATCAGCTATATGTAGATTTAAACTATTGGTTCTTGAAAACCTTTAGCAATGCCAGTTCAAAGATAGAAATGGCGGATAAGGACTTAGGGGTTATCTTGGCTAGAGGTTATTTGCCATGCATCGCCTCTCATTCGGGGGGTGCATCTTCCTATTATGTCCATATACGACCTATTGTTCGCTGTGATGTAAATGATGGGCGGGTAAAGCTTACCGTCTCTATTCCGAATTATGAGGTAACGAGAGTGGATGATGGCATCGTCAGTGCGATGCTGGACGTGGATTATGACAAGCATCCGCCTTATAAGGTTTCGGAGACTTGGGCTCTGAATGAATGCTTCCCTTTCGTCAAGAAAGATATTACCAAGCAAACTTCCAGCAAAGCCTTTGTGATGGCGCATGGCTATATGGAAGTGCTGTTCAAGAACATAGAGCAAAGCATTGTTCCTCATAATAAGGCAAAAATTGAGATGGTGGTGCATCGGGGAGCCAATGCCTTGGCTCCAGAGAATACCATTGCTTCTGCCGATTCCGCCTTGGCTCACGGAGCCAAGTGGATAGAGGTGGATGTGCGCCGCAGCAAGGATGGGGTGCTCTTCAATCTCCACGATGAGACATTGGATAGGACGACCAATGGAAAGGGACTATTGAAGGATATGAAGTCTGCCGATGTACGCAAGCTAGA
>DBLF01000071.1:0-3890 GCA_002297965.1 Candidatus Segatella papionis | reverse complement strand
ATGCTCGACCATTTGAAAGGCAAGGCGAGTGTGTTTTTCGATGTAAAGAAGGGAACACCTGTTGATGACTTGGTAAAACTGGTGAGGGAGAAAGGATATTCAGTCAAGAGCTTCTTTTGGTTTGCCGATGAGCACATGCTCCGAGAAATGGTGTCGAAGGCAGCTGACCTTAAAATAAAAGTGAATGCCTCAAACATTGAACGATTGAAATATTGGCAGAAAATCTGTTATCCAGCATACGTAGAGATAGCTCCGCAAAATATCACCCCACAATTTTTGAATTATTGTCTTCTCTATAACATCAAGGTAATGGCGGCTTGTCAGGAGGATGATACCTCGCAGTTCCAGCAGGTGTTGGAGAGTGGGGCGGATTTGGTCAATCTCGATCGTCCAGAGGTCTTTGAGAAGCTATTGAGGAAATGAAAGGGATAGATATTCTCTTGCGAGTAATCTAGTAAGGTTAGTCTGAAACTGCGCCAAAAACGTTAAATCTCTCATGTTTTGGCGCATTTTCAGTTTGTAGAATCGTATATATTAATAGGTTTGTGCTAAAGATAGAAGACGATATATGAAGAAGTTATGGCTATTTTTTCTGTGTGTTTCCATTAACCTTTTGTCGTTAATGGCAAAGGATTATGCCCAGTACGTTGACCCACGTATTGGCAGTGAGGGATTGGGCAGAACATTCCCTGGTCCTTGTATGCCGTATGGTATGGCGAAACCAGGACCGGATGCCGTGAGTATGCCGAATGCAGGATGGGCTCCAATGCCGGAGCTTATCAAGGGATTCTCGCAGATGCACGTCAGTGGAACGGGTGGAGGACAGAAGTATGGAAATGTCTTGATACAACCTTTCTTGAGCAAGAAGAATGGACGTTATCGCTTTACGGCAGTGGATGGGAAAGGTGCTGTTTTTCATGTGCTGGCTCCTCATGGAGAGATCATTGAGATTCCTTTAATAGAACAAAAGCGAACTTCTGAGAAGATCTCGCTTGGATATTATGCTTGCTCCTATGAGGATGGTATCCAAACGGAGATTACATCTTCTGAGCGTTGCGCCTTCTATCGAATCACTTATCGAAAGGAAAAAGAAAAGTATTCTAAGAGTAATCTGAAGACACAAAAGGAGTCTCTTTATCAAGAGCCTTGTTTGCTAATAGATGCGGTCTCGTTTTTGGGAATGGATACGATTGTAAACAAGCGAGAGACTCAGCAATTGGTGGATGCTCATGTAGAGCAAGTGGATGGAAGAACTATACAGGGCTGGACCACGGTGAGAGGTGGTTGGAATAATGGTGGACCTTATACCGTGTTCTTCTATATAGAGGGAGATGGAATGAAAACGAGGGAAAAACGGTCTCATATTGATACTCCTTTCGGGAAAGGTGCAGGCGAGGCATCTCGTTGGCTGACGATTCCCGTCAAGTCGGAAGTCCTCAATCTGAAAGTTGGCATATCTCATGTTAGTATTGAGCAAGCGAAGCTCAATATCCCTTCTTGCAAGTTCGATGTACAAGTTGCAAAAGTCAGGAAGACTTGGAACGAGAAACTGAAGAAAATAGAAATCTCAAGTACCGAGAAACAGAAGCGAATGTTCTATACAGGCATCTATCATACGATGCTCATGCCAGTGGATAAATCTGGGGAAAACCCTCATTTCTCTTCTACACCTTATTACGACGACTATTATGCCATCTGGGATACCTATCGCACCTCCATGCCATTGCTGACCTTGATAGACGAGGATAAGCAGCGAGATATGGTCAACTCGCTATTGAATATCTACAAGCACGATGGCTATATGCCCGATGCCCGAAGCGGTAATTGGAACGGTAGGACACAAGGCGGAAGCAATGCAGAGATAGTGATTGCCGATGCCTTTGCCAAGAAGCTGAAGGGCATAGATTACGAACTCGCATTGCAGGCGATGCTGAAGGATGCGGAAGTTCCGCCTACCGACAGTGATGGCTATTATGGCAGCATACCTACTGAGAAGCATGGTAGGGGTGGATTGCTGGAATATAATTCACTAGGTTATATTCCATACGGCATCGACAGGGCTGGCAACCGAACCGTGGAGTATAGTTATAATGATTGGTGCATCGCCCAAGTCGCGAAAGGTTTGAATCATCTAGATCTCTACGAAAAATATATGAAGCGCTCGGATAACTGGCGCAACCTGTGGCGCAGCGACTATGAGTGGCAGGGGATGAAGGGCTTTATTATGCCTCGTGATAAGGATGGAAGGTGGCTCGACTCCGTGCCTTGGGGCAAGTCGAAGGTCTATCATCCGATGATTCCCTATCGCCCCGATACCAAAGTGGCACCGTGGTATCTGCCTTGGTGGAGCACCTTTTTTTATGAGGCTCTCTCTGCTGAGTATAGCTTGAGCATTCCGCATGATGTGCCGGGATTGATAGTGGCTTGTGGTGGCAAGGAGGCTTTCGTCAAGCGGCTCGATACTTTCTTCGCCAATGGTCATTATAATGTGGCGAATGAACCGAGTTTTATGACGCCGTATCTTTACCATTGGGCTGATTGTCCACAAAAGAGCGTGAATCGTATCTATCAGATTGTGAATAATCATTATGACGACACACCTGATGGATTGCCCGGCAATGATGACAGTGGAGCCATGTCGTCTTGGCTTGTCTTCAATATGTTGGGACTCTATCCCGTGGCGGGTCAGAACCTGTATCTCGTAGGGATGCCTATGTTCCCTGAATACACTGTTCATCTCTCGAATGGAAAGAAACTAAGGGTAGTTAGAGAGTCGGAAGAGGAGGCATATAAAAGGCGGATTGCAGAAAGAGAGAATAAGAATTTTGACGATAAGTGGAAACGAAAGTTTATAACCCACGATATGTTGATAAGTGGTGGAAAACTTGTTCTTCCATTTTATTATGTAGCGGAAAATGGTGTTGATAAGGGCGTAAATGCTCTGAAAGATAAGAAGAAAGAGAAATCCACAACTTTTTCACATACTGTGGATAACTATTTGAAAACTATCCCTACGGAGTGTGTATCTCACTTTGTGCTCAACCGCCAATACCGCAATTGGGAGGTGGGCGTGGATTCCATGAGTGTCCCTGATACTTTGCTTCTGAAATGCAATCAGTCGGTCTATCTGATACCTCGCAAACAGCTGGATGAGGCTGATGGCTTTTGCTGGGACAATCCACAGAAAGGTAAGAACCTCTATGTATGCGACAAGAAAGGCAACAATGGTAATAGCGACGGAACCTTCTTGTTTATTTCCAGAAAGGCTTTGCGCCAACTTTTAGATACCGGCTCTTTTGTCTATAATGGAATCCAATGGAAGCAAATCTCACGAGATGCCGAGAGTGTTACTGTGAAGGCAGAGCAGGATGGCACGATGATGCAGATTGCTACCAACCGAATTCTCCCCTGGGTTCTACGGATGGAGAACAATCCCTTGGGGATAGATTGGAAACTAGAGTGGAGGTAAACTGGTATCGCCTATGACAATAAAGCGGATAAAACTTCGTTTGATAATTTAGTATGATTAGAAAAGAAATAGTATTATATATAGCGTTGGCTTGCTCCTTGGGAATGCAAGCCCAGACACGCCAACAGTTGGGTGGCGTATATTATGCTTATCCGAATGGTCCTGAGGTAAAGACTGGAACATTCGGAAAGGCTACTGCTTGGCTCGCGGATTCCTTGAATCAGCTTCCAGCTGGCTTTACTCCTTTTTATATCAGCCATTACGGTCGTCATGGCTCTCGATGGATGCCTCACGACAATCGTTATACTTGGATTTATCAGCATTTCGAGGATGAGAGCAATCTCACTCCTCTCGGCTTGAAGGTGAAGGCTCTCTTAAAGCGAGTGGTGGATAACGCCATGGGCAATGGTGGAAAGCTCTC
>DBLF01000091.1 GCA_002297965.1 Candidatus Segatella papionis | reverse complement strand
CCCCAGTTGCCGTAAGGACCTTCCCACATGTCGTATCCCGCCTTGGTGGCGATGAAGAGTTCGTCGCGGTAGGTCTTGAAGTCGTCCTTCATGAGTCTGCCCATGGTTTCCTCGGCGCTGCCGTATGGAGGACCATAGTTGTTGGCAAGGTCGAAGTGGGTAATTCCGTGGTCGAAGGCGTAGTGGGTGATGGCACGGCTTCGCTCGTAAGGATCGACTCCTCCGAAGTTGTGCCAGAATCCCAGGCTAATCTTCGGCAGCAAGACTCCGCTTTTGCCGCATCTCTGATAAAGCGCCTCTGCGTCGCCATAGCGATTGGCCGAGGCTGTGTAGATTCCTTTTAAGTCCATAATCGTTTGATGTTTCATTAGTTTACAGCTGCAAAGATAATTAAAAAATCCGTTTTTAACAAGGTTGTTTTAAATAAAGTTGTTAAAAACGGATGATTGCCCCCAATTTTGCTGATAATGTAGTAAGCTAAAACGAGTCAGCAATTACAGATTCTCTCCATTTTATCGAGTATATTCGATAAAAAACAACCATTTTTATCGAATATACTCGATAAAACTTGCCGAATCGAACAAAAAGTATTAACTTTGCCCACAAAAAGAGCATCATTATGACTAAAGATTTAATAAAATACCTCATCAGTTATTACCAAGACTTCGTTTCTAAAATAACTTTTGAAGAGCGACAATATGTACTGGAGCCCAATGCAAACTATGTGTTTGTGGGACTTCGACGTGCAGGCAAGTCGTATCTCATGTATCAACAGATACATCATCTGTTGGAACAGGGACATTCCCTGGACGAAATTTTGTATTTCAACTTTGAGGATGACCGTATTGATACGTTGGAACTTGCCGACTTAGACTTGATTAAGCTCAGTTATGAAGAGATGTATGATAGTCTTCCTATTTTCTTCCTTGATGAAATACAAAACATCAAGGGGTGGGAGAAGTTCGCTCGCCGACTTGCCGATACTGGTTTTCGAGTTTATATTACGGGTAGCAATGCCAAGATGTTGAGTAGTGAGATAGCCACGACCTTGGGCGGTCGATACCTCATCAAGGAAATCTATCCGTTTTCTTTTAGGGAATATCTTGGTTTTAAGCGAATTGATTTGAACAACAAGAATGCGATCTACAAGTATAGGAACGACATCATCAAGAGTTATGAGGAATATTTCAGGGATGGTGGATTGCCAGAGACCTTGATGATGAGCGACAAGCGTTCGTGGATAAGCAGTTTGTTCAACAAGATATTCTTTGGCGACTTGGTGGCTCGCCATCAGGTGCGCAATGATTTCGCCTTACGCATCATGATTCGCAAGTTGGCTGAAAGCGTGAAGCAACCATCTTCCTATAATCGCATAGCCAACATCGCTTCTACCGTTGGCAAGAAGATAAGCGTTGATACGGTGATAGACTATATGGCTTATCTCCAGGAATCATGGCTCATTCTGCCTTACGAGAATATAGCGACGAAACTCATAGACAAGGAATCGAACAGAAAATATTACTTTATAGATAATGGTATTCTCAATCTGTTCTTGATAGATCCTGTTACGTCCTTATTGGAAAATCAAGTTGCCATCCGCCTTCGCCAAGTGTATGGTGACAGGGTATATTTCTACAACCAAAACGTAGAGGTGGATTTTGTGGTCTATGACGAGGGGCTTGCCTTCCAGGTGTCTTACTCCCTGGGCGACCCTGATACAGAGAAGAGAGAGGTGGATGCGCTGATCAAACTGAACAGGGTGTTGCCGATGCGCCAACTGACGATTATTACCAAGGAAGAGGAGAGAGACATTGAAGTGGGAGATGTAACCATTCATGTTGTTCCTGCTTGGAAATGGTTGTTGGCTTAAGGGAAGATACTCTCCACCAGATTTATTCTCGCCATACCCTTCTCTTTAGCCACAACGCTAAGATGGGGTCACTCATCTCCAGCTGTTTGGGAGCAGGAATGGTAATGAGGTCTCTCTATTTTTGCAGCAAATGTAGCAAAATAAATCGCTTATCCCTTCCGATGCTTGTCTAACCAGATGGCAAGCAGAGGGTCGGCGATGTTTTGGGCGGTGAAGTTGTTGCCCGCTACCGACATACCATATACGAATGCCTTTTCCATTGCCTTATTTTGTAGTTGTTGATAACTTGTTCATATCTACTATTTAGGTGCAAATAGTACATAAAAAAACAAAGTTCACAAGTTTGTGGACCACAAACTTGTGAACTTTTAATATTTTTTGTAAATCAAGCACTTAAGTGGGCGTTATTTCTCCACCAGCACCTCTCGTTCCTCGTATCTGTCGAAGCCGAGGCTGATGTCACCCCCCTTGTCCTTGAAGAGGGCGAGCAGTTTGGCTTGCGTTTCAGGCTCGATAGGTATCTCGCCGTTTTTCGCCTTGTAGAAGCGGCGCTGGCGGTAAGGGGTGCATTCGTTAAACCTATAGGTCTTGCCCGATGGGATGGTGTCGTAGATGCGTCGGAAGCCCCATGCCCAGCGTTGCTTCTCCGCCACGAGGTGGTAAGGGCAGGAGTCGCCGCTTACCTTCAGCAATTGAGGGTTCATCACGGAGAAGGTTGCCTCTTGGGCGAGAGCCTTCTGATAGTTGGCGTGGCGGGCGCAAGTGTTGCTGCGAGAGCAGGATGCCATAGGGCATGTTACGTCGAATGGAATGTAGTTTACTTCGTTGTTGTTCATATTGCTTTTATTTTTTGATGATTGATAATTGATTTTTTGATTTTTGATGATTGATTTTTTGATGATTGACATTGGAATTGTCTTTCAGCCAGGGCTTATTCGGATTTCAGCCAGGGCTTCTTCAAAACTCTGCCTGGCGCAGTTCCATTTTTTGCCTAGCCGGGGCAATATATTGCCCTGGCTGAGGCAATATGTTGCCCTGGTAGGGGCAGAAATGGAGCAAGGTGATATAGGAGGAGAAGCATCGTGTAGATGCATAGTTTCTCTTTTCTACTTCACACTACACCAAGCTATAGCTAAATACTTGTGTATTAGTCTGTTGTTGTGGTGTAGTGTGCGGCTTGACACTACACCCACACTACACCACACTACACCCTTTTTTAGGCTGCCTTTTTAGGGCGGAGCAGATAGGCAGGGCCTTTCTTGGTGCGCTTTCTCTCGCAATTCAAGAACTTCATCGCCTGACCGATACGTATCTTGGTGCGGTGGTCGGCTACCATCATCGGATACTTGGCCTGGAGAGTCTTGAAGATGTCGCTTACTATCATCCACTTGCCTTCTGCCTCTTGATTAGGGACTTGGAAGCAACATTTCAGCATCGACTCCATGTCGTCGGTCTTGAAGAAAGGATAGTTATACTCCTGTATGCGAGCCACTTCCTCGTTGCCAAACCAGTAAGGTATCTTCTGCTCTCTCAGTTCGTAGAGCACTTGCGCATATAGCTGCTCATAGTCGATGGGCGAGCCATTGTCGATGTACTTGCCGTCTGGTATGCGAAGGCAGATGAAGCGGCGGCTACCCGTAGGGTCGCAGAGCGGATGCTCCTCGTTGGTGGTGGCTAGGAAGGAGGCGTAGCGAGGGCGGTCTTCCTGGCTCTTGCCGAAGATGGGACGACCGTTTACCTTTACCTTAGACAGGATTTGCTTGAGCTTGCCTTGTTGCGAGGCTCCCATATTGGCAAACTCGTCTATATTGACATACAGATTGTGAGTGAGAGCCATCTCTGAGTCGAACTTGTTGCCGAAGTTGATGTGGTCGAGGAAATATTGGCGCAGCTCCTCTGGCAAGAGTCTGTAGGCGAAGGTGCTCTTGCCGCAACCTTGCTTGCCGATGAATACGGGAGTTACCTCATTACCGTGGAGCATGTCCATGTGGAGCCAGTGGGCCACCGAAGAGCGGAGCCAAGTGGCGCACCAGCTCAGTTGTTCGCTAGTGATACCTGGTATTCTGCCGAAGAGTTCCGCCACGTGGTTTCTTCCATCCCATGTTGGCAATTTGTCGAGGTAATCCTTGATAGGGTCGAAGTCGGGGATGGCTTTCGAGCCGATGTATTCCTCGATGTCCTGTTTGGGAGATGAATTTCCGCCGATGCCCAATTTCTTGGCCTGTCGCACGATGGTGTTCACCTCTTCCTTGGTCAGGATATTCCAAATGCCTGAGGCATTCTCTCCAATGTTGGTAAACTCGGTCTTGCCGTTGAGCAAGTTGCGTCGGAACTCATAGTTCTCTTCGAGGAAGCTCTCTACGAGATAGATGGTGGATGACGCATTGCCGGTCATTTCCATTTTTCCCTCATTGCCGGTCATTTCCATTTTCCCCTCATTGCCAGTCATTTCCATGGCTTCCTCATTGTTTGTTACTTTGTTTTCTTTCTCCATTGTTTTACAGTTTTAAAGAGTTAATAATTATGTTAGCTAGCTTTGTCGGAGAACCAAAAGGGTGAAGTGTGGTGTAGTGTGGGTGTAGTGTCATGATGGATACTACACCTTGTAACACGCAGTAAATCATAAACTTACACCGAAATGGTGTAGTGTGAAGTACTTTTCACGATTTTTGTTGCTCCTGGAGCCTGCAGAATCGTTTCCGAATCCAAGTGCAAAGATAATACAAGGAGAATGCGGTTAACGAATTTTTCCGCTCTTCCCACGCCGTTTTTCCTGCAATTTGGGAAAAAATAAGGGCGACGTGGGAAAAGGCGTGGGAAAAAGTCGGAATTCTGTATAACATTTTGTATCTTTGCATTATCTTTTTAATATACTGCGACTTTTCAGTATGATTATAATAGAACAACAACAAGACAACAATAAAACAACAACAAAACAACAACGACAATGAATGATGTAATAACCTCCCAAGATAAAAAAGATGAAGTAGCTTCTGCCTCTGCATTCAGCTACGAGGTGTTCTATCGCCAGCTGGGCAATTTCTTGAAGATGCTCCAGGTGATGATGGATTCGTGGGAAGACTACAACTCGGAGGAACTGGCTTTCGACATCGACTCGCTCTGCATCAAGGCTTCCCGCCTTTGCTATATGGCAGACCAAGACCTCGCCCTGCAACACACCGACGTTACCCATCAGCGCAAGGCCGACAACGAGGAGTATCATCAGCAGATGGAAAAGTTGGTGATAAAAGATTACTCGCCGTTTGTGCTCCGTGTGGTCAATTCCATCAACGAGGGGAATATGATGGAGGGACACGAGTCGCCCATGTTTGCATCAGATATGAGCAGCTTGTTCCCTCGCTTGTTCGATATATTGGAACAGTCGGGTATGTCTAGGGAAAAGATGTTGGGATTCCAGCAGATGTTTGTCAGTGTGGAACCCATAGTCAAGGGGGTATTTCCAGCTTTGCAATCCTTCGAGCAAGAATCCTTCGAGCAAGAATCTTCCGAGCAAGAATCTTCCGAACAAGAATCCTTCGAGCAAGAATCCTTCGAGCAAGAATCTTCCGAGCTTGGTGCCTCTGAGTTTGAACCCGTTGAGTTTGAGCCTTCCGAGACCGAAGAGGACTCAGAAATGGCAGGAGCCTCCGAGCTGGAATTTATTAGGAAAATGTGGAATTTCATGCGCCTCTTCGCCATGACCAGCTATCTGCTGCAACATTTCCGCCGAGTTTGCCAACTTACGGAACGCCCGTTTACACCAGCAGAATTGAGCCGACTCGTAGAGCAAAACGTGCAGAAATATATGACCGACGAGGAGAGCCATCACCTGCTTGACCTCTATTTCGCCCGATTGAAATACGATAATGATGGCAAGCCGCTCAGCGAGGCGCAGTGGCTGGAGCAGCGAAGTGTGTTGAAGAAGCAAGTGCCGGAGAATCTGGAACTGGCGTTCCTCAACTATGCCGACGATGCCAGCCTGGTGGGTGAGGCAATACTAGGTATCTCTTTCTCCCCAGAAGACTTTGTTGCCCTGGTGGATGCGTTGGCAAAGTATCAGCTCATCACCCTGCGGCTCTACGAAATCCGCCATCCCGAGTTGCAAAAGCAAGAGTTGCACAACGAGGCTTTCAACCCGATGGTGAATGGAAAAAGGGTGGATCTCTTGGAGCTGAAGAAAACCATCTCTAAGATGGCTCGCCTCGTGGAGAAGAAGAACCAGTGGTTCTGCGTGTGGAGTGTGCTGAAACACCTCAACGTGTTGAGGGAGAACTGTGTGTTCGCCACTTTCGCTCGGCAGATGATGAGTCCGGAATGGTTCGGCAACTCCGCTGTAGTTCATTTCTCCGCCGACAATCTGAGCGACTATTCCCGCTACTTCAATGAGTTCGACTATACCGACTGGGATGAGGAGTTGTTTCAAGAGAAACGAGAGCTGTATGGGATGGCGAAGTGGTCGCCCAAGCTCTGCCAAAACTTCTCCCAGCTCTGCGAGAAGATGATGAATACCATCCTGGGCTACAGTTTTCTGCAATGAGCGGATGGTTCTTATGGAGAAGAAAACAATATTTAACTAAAAGATGCAGCCTATACACTGCATCTTTTCTCGTAATTATGCAGTCTATATCGTTTTTTTTGTTTAAATTTGCAGCCTACCGCTATAAAGCGGCTTCAGAACATCCTGCAAGGCGATGGCACCAAGATAGCCCGAGAGACCATAGGCTCTTATCTAGACTATTTTCAATTTAAAATCCAGAGCGTATGACAACATACGCCATCACCCTTATTCTTTTGGAAAACTCGGCAGGGTGATGGGGAAGTCGGGATTGTCGCGATGTTCCTTCTTGATGGCGTTCAGCAATTCCGCAAGTATTTCGGGATGCTCAGCCGCCACATTGTGGTCTTCGTGAAGGTCGGTGCCCAAGTTGTAGAGGCGTGGTTCGCCTTTCACCACCACCAGTTTCCAGTCGCCTTTTCTCACACCTATCTGGTCGGTCTCATGAAACTCCCAGTATAGATACTCATGATGTTTCTGCTCGGCGTCTTTGCCTAAGAGGGTAGGGGCGATGGAAATACCATCGAAGCCATCGCCCGTCAACCTTTTGTTGGTGTAACGTTTGGCGAAGTTCTTGATGCCGGTGAGGTCGCAGAAAGTAGGCATCAGGTCGTAGAAGGCAAACTGGGTGTCGTTGGTGCTTCCCGCCTTGATGTGGTCTGGCCACCAGGCGATGAACGGGATGCGGATGCCCCCTTCGTAACACTGTCTTTTGAGACCTTTCAGCTTTCCGTCTCTTCCGAAGAACCCAGGATCGGCACCGCCTTCCTCGTGAGGACCGTTGTCGGAGGTGAAGATGACGATGGTGTTCTTGTTGAGTCCCTTCTGCTTGAGCTTGTCGAAGATTTCTCCCACATACGAATCCAAGCGGGTTATCATACCTGCAAATTGGGCGTGGGTATGCTCCACGGGGTTATACCAGGAGTCTTCCCATCCACCCCAAGTTTTGTCGGTGAAGAATTTCTGCTTGTAGTTTTCCAATATGGAATCGTCCGGCTGTGCCAACTCTGCGTGGGGCAGGGTATAGGTAAGAAAGCCTACGAAAGGATGTTTGCCGTCTTGTTGGTCTATCCATTCCAACGCCTTGTCGTGGATGATGCGGGCGGAGTATTGTTGCCGCTTGAAATAGTCCTTTCCGAACATCGGGTACTGGATGTTTTGCTGCATCACCTCCCTCACCACGGCGGTGTCGCCCAGCGACTTACTGTAGCGATTCAAGAAATTGGGATAGTAGAGATGTGCTTGGAATTGGCAGATGTAGCCATAGAATTCGTCGATGCCTCGCTTGTCGGGAGTGGAGGCTGAGCCTTCGTAACCTCCTGCCCACTTGCCGAAAAGCCCCGTTCGGTAGCCTCGGTCTTTGAGCATCTCGGGCAGAATCTTGTGCCGAGGGTCGTAAGGCTCTTGTCCTACGACGGTGAAATCTTTGTTTTGTCCATACATCACGGTATTTTCTCTCGACCAATATTCCTTGTTACCCCTCACGTGGGTGTGTCCTGTGTGCTGTCCTGTCATGATGCAAGCCCTGGAAGGAGCTGAGACAGGCGAGCCTGCGTATGCCTGGGTGAATCGCATTCCTTCCTTTGCCATCTGGTCGATGTGGGGCGTATGGATGTAAGGTTGCCCATAGCAAGCCAGGTCGCCATATCCCATGTCGTCGCAGAGGATGAAGAGGATGTTGGGGCGCTTTTCTGCCTTTTGTGCGAATAATGCGAGCGGAGCCATGGGCAAGATGACCATAGCCCACAAAGGATGATGATATTTCATTTGATATACTCTGCTAATTAAAATAGTTAAAGAGGATGTGCCGTCTCGACACATCCTCTTACAGAATTACCTTTAATTCGTATCATACTTTGCAGGATAAATAATCCGCAGCGATGATACTTTTCCTAATATATGATTACCTATGAAGTTCTATTATCTCTTCAAGTTAGGATTCTTCTCAACGTCGGTAGTAGGATATGGACAGTAAATCTTATTCTCAGACCAAGAACCTGATACGCTGACACTCTCGGTGGCAGTGTATTGCTTTCCGTCCTTTTCTGCAACAACGATAGGAGCGTTGGCAACACGGTAGTCGAAGTTCTTCTTCAATTCGTTCATGCGAAGTTCGTCGGAACGGCGGGTAACCATAGATACCCAGTGACCAGCCACTTCCCATCCATGCTCGATGTAGCAAGCCTCAGCAAGCTGGTCGGCAGTCATATCGGCAATCTTCACGGTAGTGCCATCGCTCAAAGTTACGTTCTCGTAGTCGGTTACGGCACGCTGGCGAACCTGTCGGAGACAATCCTTAGCCTTGCTTAGGTCGCCACCAGAGCGAGCTGCGCTCTCTGCATACCAAAGGAGTACTTCGGCATAGCGGATGAGGTTGTGACGACGGTCGTTGACCATACCTTGATAGTTAGGCTTCAAGTAGTCGTAAGGTGCGAGAACTTGGTTGCCATTTTCGTCTGCATTCACTGTGAATACGGCAAACATTGGATGATAAGCTTCTACAACAGGCTTTCCGTCTTTGTCGAGTTCCCACCAATCCACAGCCTTTGTAACTGTATTTCCATCTTGGAATGTAACCTTTGGAGCATAAACTGCATCCTTGCGAGGACCTTCTGGGTATCTCTTCCAAAAAGCAATCTCACCCCAGGCATCACCCCAGCCACCATCGCCGAGACCCTCGAAACGGCAGCAAGAGGAAAGTTCTGAGTCATGATCCCACCAACCACGAGCATCATTGTTGATGCCGAGCACGGTCTCCATGTTGTAATTGTTGCCCATGGAATATACCTGGTTCCACTCTGGGTTCAAGATGAAGCCATAGGTGCCGTTGTTGTCGATGACAGACTTAGCCTGCTCTGCGGCGAGCTTGTAATATTCCTGTCCCTTGTTGAGAGGATAACCTGCCATGGCCATATATACAGCTGAAAGGGTGGATTGCGCTGCTTGCTTGGTAGCCCATACATCAACGCCGAACAAATGGCAAGGTTCTTTGCTGTAGCTGGTAGGAAGCTCCTCGATGGCTGCCTTCAAGTCGGAAACAATCAAGTTATATACATTCTCTACGCTCTCTGGAGCTACATCCAGCTGGGTAACGTCTGTGGTGGTGATCAATGGCACAGGACCGAACACACGTACCAAGTAGAAGTAAGCGTAAGCACGCCAGAAGTGAGCGTTACCCATTGCCTCGTTGATACTTGACTGGCCTACGGAAGCCTTGCCTGCACCTTCTACAATCAAGTTGGCTGCCTTGATGACAGTGTAATGAAGGTTCCAAGCATCGGTTACACCCTTGTTGGCACCATCGGATGCAAAGGCATCGAGAGCGGCACAAGCCTGCTTGTTTGAGCCAGGGTTGGCAGTAATATCGTCGCCCTGCCACTGTGGGTACATTGGGTTTGTCCAACTCTGTGTTTGCTCCACTTTGTCGTAGAGTGCGTTTACACTTGCCACGAGGTCATCTTCACTGTTGAAGAAGTTGTCAGGTGTTAATTGTCCCTTAGGATCCTCATCCAAGAAGTCGCCACAAGACGAGAAGGTAAGCAAGGATGCTGCCATGAGACAACCCATATATAATAATTTCTTAGTTCTCATAATTATTCCAGTTTTTAGATGATTGAAATTAGAAGTTTACACGAACACCCATAGAGATGGTGCGAGGATTAGGGTAGGCACCCATATCCAAACCATTGTCACGGTCAACACCATTGTCGCTGAAGGAAGCGCCAGCAGGGTCGATGCCCTTGTAGCCTGTGATGGTGAAGAGGTTCTGGGCTGACAGTGAGAGACGGATGTCTGCAAACTTAGTCATGCTACGTGGGAATGTGTAAGCGATGCTGATGTTCTCGCAACGTAGATAGTTGGCGTTCTCCAACCACTTGTCTGAGTTGCCATAAGTCTTGTTCTCTGCGCCTACGGATGGCATGGTTACACCAATGTTAGAGAAGTAATCCTTATCGGTTACGAACATAGAGGCACCCACCATTGAGTTCATGGCGTAACGTACCAAGTTCAAGCGTTTTGCGCCAAAGGCTGCGTTGAAGAATACGTTGAAGTCCCAGTTCTTATAGGTTACGGTGTTGTTCCATCCCAATGTTACGTCTGGATTAGAGCGACCCAATACCTGGCGGTCGGTAGAAGCGTCTGGGGTAGCGGTCTTGCTACCATCGGCAGCATAATACATATCCACATATTCGCCCTTGGCGTTCTTCTCTACACCTGCCCACTTGAAGCCATAGAATGTACCGATGGCCTCACCTTCCTTGATGATGGTACATGGATCTACAGTACCTGGAGAAGGGCTGGTTCCGTATAGGATAGGGCTATCTGCTGTCAGCTTGGTTACTTCGTTCTTCAAATAGCTGGCGTTCAGGGTTGATGTCCACTGCCAATCCTTGCTCTGGATAATCTGTCCGTTGATGGTTACATCGAAACCCTTGTTGCTCACCTCACCGGCATTTACCCAGTAAGAGGTACCACCCAAGTAGTTAGGGGCAGAAGTTGTCAAGAGGGCATCCTTGGTCTTCTTGTTGAAGTAATCGAAGCTAACGCTCAAGCGATTGCCGAAGAATCCAAGATCAACACCGAGGTCGAACTGGTGAACTTTCTCCCAAGTCAAGTCTGGTGTGGCAAGACCATTTGCCCAATAACCTGTGAAAGAGTTGGCTGTACCGTATGTAAAGCTTGTGGTGCCCAGTGTTCCAAGGGTAGAATAAGGAGTGATGTCCTGGTTACCGATGATACCATAGCTGCCACGAATCTTCAAGTATTCTACTGCACTCTTGATAGGCTCCCAGAATTTCTCGTTGGAAACGGTCCAAGCGGCTGCTATAGATGGGAAGTAACCCCACTTCTTGTTGGTGAAGCGGCTAGAACCATCTGCACGGAAGGTACCTGTCAGCATATAGCGGTCGGCATAATTATACATGACACGGGCTACGCCAGAAAGCATGGTCCACTTGCTGTAACCATTGCTAGGACTCTTGGAAGCTGCATCTGCGATATTCCAGTAACCTAACTGCTCATGGGCAATACCTGTGCCAGACAATCCCATGCGGCGCACCTCGTTAGAGGTAACTTCCCATACACCGGTGGCAGTCAATGCGTGGTCGCCCCACTTGTTGGTGTAGGTCAGGTTGTTGGTTGACTGCAAGGCTGTGACGGTAGCGTCGTTGTTGCCCATGGAGTTACCTGCTGTGTTTACCTTGGTAGAGGTAAAACTGTACCATTTGTAATCATTGTAGTCGATACCATTGGTAGTGGTGAAGGTCAAGCCTTTGAGGATGTTGAATTTCAAATCTACGTGACCTGTTACCATGGTACGCTTGCGGTCGTTCTGGCTATCGTGCAGAATACCGTATGGGTTGTTCTGAATGTTGTTGTATGGGTCTTTGTTGTAGCTACCATTTGCTGCCATCATCTCCATGGTTGGAGAGTAGTTCAAGCCTACCCAAATAGGGTTGGATTGGTTCTGTGCGAAGCCTGCACCCGAATTATCAGTCTGAGAGAGGTTGATGTCGGCAGTCAGCTCCAACCAGTCAAACAGCTTGTTGTGCATATTTGCCTTGATGGCGTAACGCTTGGAACTGGTGTCAACGATGACACCCTTTTGGTCCATATAGTTGGCAGAGAAGTAGGTCTGCGTCTTCTCTGTGCCTTGAGATACGGCTACCTTGTAGTTCTGAACAGTACCAGTTTGGAGCAACTGGTCCATCCAGTCGATACCCTTGTTGCTGCCATCGAGATACCCCTGCACGGCACTCTGGGCTACGCCCTTGTGGTCAACCAAAGCCTGGGCATATTCCTTAGTTCCCATTACTTCTGGGATATGGTATGCATTAGAGAAACCGAAGTTTGCGTCGAAAGTAACCTGCTTGACACCTGCCTTACCATTTTTGGTCTGTACCATTACAACACCATTGGCACCACGGGCACCATAGATAGCTGTAGAAGAAGCGTCCTTCAACACCTGAATGCTCTGGATATCCTCAGGGCTGATACCTTCAAGACCTGTCTCACGAACAATGCCATCCACTACATAGAGAGGGTCGTTGCTCTTGTTCACAGAGCTAGTACCACGTACACGAATCTTCATAGAACCGCCAGGAACACCACTCGACATAACCTGTACACCAGACATACGTCCGTTGAGTGCATCCTCGATTCTTGCCACTGGTTGGTCTTTGAAACTCTTGCCTTCCATTACGGCTACGGAACCTGCCAAGTCGGCCTTTTTCACAGTACCGTAACCGATGACTACTGTCTCTTCCAACATGTTGGCATCGTCTTCCAACGTTACATTTACAGGAGTACCATTCCAAGTGATGGTCTGTGCCTTGTAGCCTACGTAAGTGATAGTTAGTTTTGAGCCTTTAGCTACATTGTTGAGTACGAAATTTCCGTCGAGGTCAGAGACTGTACCACCTGTTTTTCCTTCTACACGAATGGTCGCACCGATGATAGGTTCTCCACTAGAGTCCTTGACAGAACCTGTACAGGAGTGTTGCTGCTGGGTAGCTGTTGCAATAGTAGAATTGCTTTGAGCTGCTAGCGCAGATACAGTGCTAAGAGGAGACATTGCCCCCAAAAGCGCTGCAAAATACAAATTTGCTCTTTTGTTCATAGGTTTGTAATTGTTATAGTTGTGTTTTAAATGAATTTTCTTGTAATAAAGCATTGGTTTAGAATGCAGCGATAGAGTTGATGCAAGGGCATCCTCGTGCATCGTCGAAAACGACGCGAATGCCGT
>DBLF01000089.1 GCA_002297965.1 Candidatus Segatella papionis | reverse complement strand
CACAAAATCTTGTAGAACCATTATTTAGAGGAGCAATATCGTTTTTTAGACGATTTCATAGTAAAGAAAATTCAGAGTAAGGTCAATACAGAGGTAGAAGATTGCGTTCCCGCAGAAATGTCTTCGGTGAATGCCATGCTTAAGTATGTTCCTTTTTACATTCTTGGTTACGACAAGTATCTAGAGCAGCTGGATTGGAATAAAATTGAGAAGCCGAAGAGTATTGTTTATTAGTTAGTGGTTGTAGGTATATTTTGTTGGTTGGGCTGTAGCGATTTTATATCGTTGCAGCCTTAGCCGATTTCTTAATATAAATGAAATTTGATAGACGATGATAAAAAAAATATTAGTAATCATGGGGGTATGTTGGGCTTCCACTGCTATGCTGTTGGCTCAAACACCTAAGTTGGGCGTTTCGTCGATCGACGAGATTATACATGCGATGACGCTTGATGAGAAAATTAGTTTATTAGTTGGCTCTACTGGAAAGTATGATATGAAGATGGCTGCCACTATAGGAAACCAGGGTAAAATTATTCCAGGTTCTGCTGGTCAAACCAATGCCATCGAGCGATTTGGCATTCCGGCTACCGTATTGGCTGATGGGCCAGCAGGATTGCGCATTGACTCTAAAAGAAAAGGTTGTCAACATAATTTTTATTGTACTCATTTCCCTGTAGCTACTGCGATGAGTGCTACTTGGAATGTTGATTTGGTACATTCTGTAGGTATGTCAATGGGCGATGAGGTGAAACGCTATGGTGTAGATGTACTCTTGGCACCTGCGACAAATATCATGAGAAATCCTCTTTGTGGTCGTAATTTTGAATATTATTCCGAAGATCCCTTGTTGGCAGGAAAGATATGCTCTGCTATGGTCAAGGGGGTTGAGAGCAATGGCGTAGGTACTTCTGTTAAGCATTTTGCCCTTAATAATCAAGAGACTAATCGCACGGGAAACAATGTGATAGGCAATCCACGTACTTTCCGCGAGATTTATCTTAAACCTTTTGAGATAGTTGTCAAAGAAGCTCAACCTTGGAGTTTGATGACTTCCTACAATCTAATAAATGGAACGATGGCTTCCGAACGTTGTGATTTATTAACTGAAATTCTGAGAAACGAATGGGGCTTTCGTGGTCTAGTGATGACTGATTGGTATGGCGGAAGAGATGCTGTCGCTCAAATGGAGGCTGGTAATGATTTGCTGATGCCTGGAAAATTGGATCAAGTTGAGACGATTAGAAAAGCTGTAATCAATGGGCATTTGCCGCTGGAAGTACTCGATCGTAATGTTCGACATATCTTGGAGTATGTCTTGAAGACTCCTAGATTTAAAAAATATAATTTTGATAACAAGCCTGATTTGAAGCTGCATGCCGATATAGCTCGTCACGCTGCCACTGAAGGAATGGTATTGCTGAAGAACAATAAGAATGTCTTGCCGCTAGAGACAAAGGTTAGAAATGTAGCTCTCTTTGGAACAACTTCTTATCAGTTTATAGCTGGAGGGTCTGGGTCTGGCAATGTGAACCATGCTTATGTGGTTAATTTATTAGATGGGATGAAGCAAGCTGGCTATTTTTTGGATACTGACTTGCAAGATGCTTATGAGCGATTTATCTCTCAGGCAATGCATAAGCAATCCAAACCTGCTAGCCGTCTGGAGACTTTCTTGCCACCTAAGCCTCTGCAAGAAATGCCACTTAGGGATATTGATATGGCTAAGATGGTAAAACAAAATGATGTTGCAGTCATAACGATAGGAAAAAATTCTGGTGAGTTTCTCGAACGAAGTGTTGCCAGCAATTATCAACTTACTCCCGAAGAGCGGATGATGATAGAACAGGTGTGTTGCGCTTTTCATCGTGTGGGGAAAAAGGTAGTTGTTATTTTGAATATTTGTGGACCTATTGAGATAAAAAACTGGATAGATTATCCTGATGCTGTATTGTTGTCTTGGCTGCCTGGACAAGAGGGAGGCAATGCTGTGGCTGCTATCTTGCAGGGTAAGGAAAATCCGTCAGGACGTTTGCCGATGAGCTGGCCCGTATGTTATGATGATGTTCCTTCCAAGGCCGATTTTCCTCAAGCTGATAGTGTGAGTACAGAGGATATTCTTAAGATGTTTATCGGAAAACGTAAACCGGCACAAGAGAGAAACATTGATTATACCGAATATAATGAGGGAATATATATAGGTTATCGTTATTATCAAACCAAAAATATACCTGTTTCTTTTCCTTTTGGCTACGGATTAAGTTATACTCATTTCAAGTATGAGAAACCGCGGGTCTTGAAGGATGAACAAGGTAATTTGGAGGTAGAAGTAAGGGTGAAAAATGTGGGCAAGATGGCTGGCAAGGATGTAGTGCAGGTTTATGTTTCTGCTCCAAGCAAAGATATGGATAAACCTTCTAGGGAGCTACGAGGATTTGCTAAAACCCAAATCCTGCAACCTGGCGCTTCTGAAATGGTTGTCATTCCGATACCATATAACAACTTGGCCTCTTTTAACGAGAAAGACAATCAATGGCAGGTGGAAAGTGGAGAATATAAGGTGATGGTTGCTAGGAATGCAGCTGATGTAAAGCCACTAACTTGTGTCATCGAAGAAAAAGGGACGGTTGTGTCTAAGGTACGCCCGTGCTTGTTACCAGAAGTGAGATAGTTTTGAGCTAGGTTCCGATGATCTATTCACAAGCCTATGCTTCTGCCAAAGCATTATGCAGCAAAATCATTTATGCGTAAAAAAGTTTTTGCGAAAAAAGTATCAAAGTATCATTGTGGACTTAAAAAATGTTCTAATTGATTGGTATGTAATACTTTAAATACGCTGATACTTCTCGGAAAAATCGCCGAGAAGTATCAGCAAAGTGTCAGCGAAGTGTCATTTATCTCTTTTTTACGAGATATTTCGTGCCATCCACAAATCGCTTATGCTTCAGTTCGCTCATGTTCGCCAGTTTTCTTCCGAATCCCATCAGGCTGTTTACCTTCAGCGACGAACCCATCTGTTTCTTCAAGAAATCGAAGATCTCGGCAGCAGACAGATACTCGCCTTCCTGCTCATCCTCGGTAGGCTCGAAGTAGAGACGGAAGTACTGGTCTATCGGCATTTCCACCTCAAACTGGCAGTTGCTCTGCATGATGAGCTTCACCTGTTCGGCATCGAAGTAACTCCTTTCGCCATCGTCCAATGCCTTCAATGCCTGGGCAAAAAGCTGTTGGTGGTTCGGACGAACGCTCACGTCGATAGGTCCCGTCAACTCGATGCCGATGAAACGGCGGTTGCCCGATGGGTCGGTCAGGATGTCGTTCATGTTGCTCGTGGCGATGAACGAGGCGAGACGTGGAAACTCCATCACATGGCTGCCATACGGCGGCTTGTATTTCAAGGTAGGCAACTGGATGAGATTCTTCAGAAAGCCCTGTTGCACCTTGGGCGAAATCTGGTTGAACTCATCGAGATTGATGAGCATGAATTGCGCCATCGCCTGATACACCTGTCTCTTCTCCGAGAGAATCAGGTTGTCGCTGTAGCCCCATTGCAAGTCGGGCGGCAGCAATCGACGACAGAAAGTGCTCTTGTTGTAGCCCTGCTTCGAAATCAAGAGCGGTGCCACCGAGTTGCCATACTGGCGATGCGAATAGCCACGCCACTGGTCCACCATGCCCAGAAACCAAGTGTAAAACCAGTCAGCCCAATGCGGATTGTTGGTCGGCACGGTGCGAGCCAAGGCACGGATATGGTCCTTGCCGTCCCACTTGTTGTAGCATTGGAAGAGATAATCCTCTATCGGATTGTAATTCTTGATGTAGTCCGACTCCAGAAAATTTCTTACATCCTTGATGCTCACACGAATGTCGGCGAGTTGTACTTCGAGTGTCATTCGCTTCATCACCCTAGGCTCCACAGGTCGAAATCCGTACCAGCCTTTCTCTTTCGGTTTGAACTCGATGTATTTCATCACCGAGTTGTAGCGGAATTCATATTTGCTTCGCAACAACTGCATCATGCTCAGGATGTTGTCGCGCACGCCGTTCTTGTCTGCTTTTTTATCTTGACCGTCTGCAAAATCTTGAATATCAAATGTTTCGTTCGTACTATTATGGTCTTGGTCTGGTTCGGGAGTCTGCGAGCGGACATGGCTGTCCACTCTCATCGCTACCGCCTTGGAGTTATAATAAGGGTGAGCATCCAGGGTCATCATAAAGCTGTTGTGCATCGAAGGCTCGTCGCTGAGGGCGGAAGAGGTTTCGATGGAAGCCTTCGGACCGTCGATGGTGAGCGATGCCTTTGTCACGGCTTGGTAGATGGGGTGGATTTGCTGGTAGGCGATGCGGTAAAGTAGCTCGGCTTCGGTCTCAGAAGTAGGCAGGGAACCCTCCTCGTTGCTGAATTTCACCAGTACGATGACGCTCTTTCCGTCGGCTCCCTCGAAAGCAGCAAGGGTGGAAGGCAGGATGCCGACCGAACGTTTCGCGCCAGCCACGCCGTCGATATCGGTAATGTCGGCGAACTTCAGGAGCAGGATGCCGTTGCAGGTCTTCATCTTCAGATTGCCGTTCTCATCCTTGCAGAACTCAGCGGCAGGATAGATGTGCATCCAGGTAGGCATGTCCTTGTAATACTTGTAGTCGCCTTCGTGGTAGGAGGCGAAATGACGAAACTGGGTTACGGTCTGCTTGCTATCGTCTTTGGCGATGCGCTCCAGCAGTTTCTCCATCGTCTTGGTGCTGACGAGGAGGCGTTTCTTATTGTCATTATGTACGATTGTAAACTTCATTTTTTTGTGATGGATGATGATTATGAATGATGAATATATATCTTGTAGAGGATAGATATATTGCCCTGTCTTATCCTAGAAAAAGT
>DBLF01000085.1:4997-16020 GCA_002297965.1 Candidatus Segatella papionis | reverse complement strand
TCGAAAACGACGCGAATGCCGTTGGTGGTGATCTTATCGAAGCGAAGGATTCGCTTGTAGCCGATAGTGGTAGTCTCTTCCTTAGGGTCGAGCTTTACCCAGTTCTTGCCTTGCAGGTAATACACCGAGAAGGCTTTTACTCGCTGTCCCAGAGGAATGTACTCTTGGAGCATGAGGCGAGTTATGCTTTTTGCCTTGCCGAGCTGGAACTCGACGCAGGCTCCTTTTGTTTTCTTGGATGCCCAGTAGGTGTCGTATTTTCCATCGGTGATGTTCTTGCCGATGTGTTTGCCCTGTTGGCTGTCGGTCTTGGGCGAAATGCCTTTCAGGTGGTTGACGGCTAGCTCTTGCTGTATCTTCTTGTGGAAGTTCACGGCGTTGGCTGAGTCGATGGGGTGGATGAGTCCATCTTTATCCACAGGGAAGTTGAGCAGGAAGGTGGCGTTGTGGCCTACGCTGCGATAGTAGAGGTCGCAAAGCTGGTCAACGGTCTTCACCTTGTCGTCTTCGTTCTCGTGGTAGAACCATCCCGGGCGAATGGAGACATCGCATTCGGCTGGAGTCCACTGGTCGCCGTCTTCCCATCCATATTGCAGCTGCTTGTAGTTCTTGTAGCCGGGATAGACGGTGTTGCTTGGGATCATCGACCAACAAGTCTCGCCCGCAAATCCGTTCTCGTTGCCCACCCATCTGCATCCTGGACCTCCGTCGCCGAAGATGGTGGCATTGGGCTGAAGGCTATCCACTATCTGGAAGAGCCGCGGAAAGTCGTAGTAGTTGCGGCGGTCGATGGTTCGCTTCTCTTTAGCGCCTCCGTACCATCCGTCGCCTCCATTGGCTCCATCAAACCAGACCTCGAACAGTTCGCCGTAGTTGCTCAATAGTTCCTTGAGCTGTCGCTGGTAGTAGCCCACATAATAAGGTGAGCCGTAGCTGGTTTGGTTTCTGTCCCAAGGCGAGAGGTAGATGCCGAACTTGAGTCCGTATTTTTTGCAAGCCTTGGATAGCTCGCCCACGATGTCGCCCTCGCCGTTCTTGTAAGGCGTGTTGCGGATACAATAGTCTGTGGTGTGTGTCGGCCAGAGACAGAAGCCGTCGTGGTGCTTGGCTGTGAGGATGACTCCCTTCATGCCCGCTGCAATCAGCGTCTTGACCCATTGCTCGCAATCCAGTTTCTTGGGATTGAAGGTCTTCACGTCGGTGTCGCCATATCCCCATTCCTTGTCGTTGAAGGTGTTGAGGCCGAAGTGGATGAATGCGTAAGTCTCCATCTTCTGCCATTCCACCTGCTTGGTGGTAGGAACGGGCTTTATCGGTTCCACCTGCTTGGCGTTTCGTTGGGCAAAGGCTGTGTTGCCAAATATCCCGAGAAACAGGCTGATTATCAGTAACTTTTTTCTCATGTCTCTGGTGTTGTTAGTTGTTGATTTCTTATTCTGTCTCCAGATTTCTTATTTTGTCTTCCAGGTTCTTATTCTGTCTCCAGAAGTTTGCTCCTTGCGATGAGGCAAGCTCCGATTACGCCGGCTTGACCTTTTAGGGTGGAGGTGACAATCTGCGAGTCTTCGTTCATGATGTTGAGCGAGTATTTCTTGATGCCCATGTTGACGGGCAGTGTCAGGTAATCGCCCGTTGCCGACATTTCGCCTCCTATCACCAGCATTTCAGGATTGAAGATATTGATGATGCCTGCCAGTTGCTTGCCCAGTTCGTCGGCGATGTGTTGCAAGGTGGCGAGGCTGAGTACATCTTCCTTGGCGATGGCATCCAGAATGTCTGGCAGGGTGAGTTCCTCTTTCTTGTTGATTACCTTGTCTGAGAGGATGGAAGGTTTGCCTGCCAGGATTTTCTCCGTGAGCTTTCGCTTGAGTGCCCTGCCTGATGTCTCGGTTTCCACACATCCTATCTTTCCGCAGTGGCAGATGATGTCGTTGTTGTAGGCTGTCATGTGTCCGAATTCCCCGGAATATCCCGACTTGCCGTAGTAAAGTTTGCCGTCGATGATGATTCCGATGCCCAGTCCCCAGCAAACGTTCACGAAGATGACGTCTTTCAGTCCCTTGCTGCATCCCTTGATGTATTCAGCGTAGGTCATGCTGCGTGTGTCGTTCTCTATGCAGGTTGGCAGCTTTATCATCTGTATGAGCTTTTCGGTGAGCGGCTCTTCCAGGAAGGTGAACCTGTTGTACGCTCTTCCCTCGAAGGGATTCACGCGCTCGGCTACGTTGACACAGACTTCCAAGATTTCTTCTCTTTTTATCGGGAGGTTGTCGATGTAGTCGTTGATGATAGCTCCCAGTTGCTCCAGATTCTCTGGTGTATTCTCGTAAATGTAAGGTACTCTCTGCTTCTCCGTGATGAGGTCGCCGCAGAAGTCGCTTACTGCCAGTGCCAGATAGTTCATCTCTGGGTTCACGCCTATGAAGTAACCTGCCGTAGGCTTCAAGTCATAGACCATCGGGATGCGTCCCGCAGAGTCGGCTTTCTTTCCAACTTCCTTGACGAGTCCCTGTGCCATCAGTTCGTTTAGGGCGTTGGTTGCTGTTGGGAGACTTACTCCTATACCTTTTGACAGCTCCGGTATGGTGGAGGCGCCTTTTGATATAAACTGCTCTAGCAATCGTCGCTGAACCGAAGGCTTTTTGTTTATCTTTCTAATATATTTTATTATGTCTTGGTTCATAACTAATATTTTTTATTTGCAAAGATAGTCTTTTTTAAGATAGCTGCAAGTTTTTCTTAGTTAATAAAGCTTAAATAGGCTTTTTTATTAGTAATTTGCTATTCGGAGAGGTTGGAAAAAGTCTTTATACCTTATTATATATAGGGAAGGTGGGGGATGAAAAAGTGAATCATCCGGCATTCGTTGATAATCGCAAGCACGCCTAAGTGCTTGGTATAGTGGTAAAACTTACACTTATTGTAGTCTGATAGGAAGAAGATTACGGAAAAACAAAAGTGTTTAGGAATAATTAACCTAAAAAAGATGGCGGTAATTAATAAATGGCGTATCTTTGCAAAATAAAATATTTTATTAAGTTTATCGCTGTAACTAAAAGATATTAGAATGGCGGTGAAGCTAGAATAGCAACGAAGGTTTGTATAAACATTAAAAAACTCTATATAACATATTATAATTATGAGACTCAATCTTAGTTCACAAATCGTACTCAACAAAGTACCCGTTGAATTCTACAAGCCAAAGACGACGGTAGAATATTCTGAAATCTCTCGCATGGAGAAGATTCATACAGACATCTTTGCCTCTATGGCAGAAGGTGCCAGTCATGTAGCCGATGGAATTGAGGCTGGAATCAAGGCCGCACAGCACGAAGGCAAGTTCTATGTGATGGCTTTGGGCACAGGTTCTTCGCTCAATGCCGTGTATGATGAGCTTATCCGTCGTTACAACGAAAAGGCTTTGAGTTTCCGTAATGTAGTAGTATTCAATGCTTATGAATATTATCCTTTGCAGAAGGACAGCACCATCCGCTGCATCAACCAGCTGAAAGAGCGTTTCCTCGACCATGTGGATGTGGCCGAGCAAAACATTTTCTCTCTTGATGGCTTTGTGGCACAGGAGGCCGTGCAAGATTGCTGCCGCCTGTATGAGCAGCGCATCAAGACTTTCGGAGGATTGGACGTGGCACTTATCGGAATCGGTCGTTCTGGCAACATCGCTGCCAACGAGCCTGGCTCTAGCATCCAGTCGGTTACCCGTCTTATCTTGATAGGCAACACCTCTCGCGAGGAAATGGAGAACAGCGAGAAGACCAAGGAAGCCATCCCACCTTGCTCTCTTACGATGGGCGTGGGCACACTGCTTTCTGCCAAGGCTATCTATCTTACAGCTTGGGGCGAGGAAAAAGCGGAAATTATGCAAAAAGTAGTGGAAAGCTCCATTACCGACACTTTGCCAGCTTCCTTCCTCCAGACTCATCCGAACGCTCATGTAGTGCTCGACCTGAGCGCTGCCTCTCACCTCACTCGCATAGAGCACCCTTGGCTCGTTACCTCTTGCCAATGGACAGACAAGTTGGTTCGCTCTGCACTGGTTTGGCTTTGCCAGAAAATCAACAAGCCTATCCTCAAGCTCACCAACAAGGATTATAATGAGAACGGATTGAGCGAGCTTCTGGCACTCTACGGCTCTGCCTACAATGCCAACATCAAGATATTCAACGATTTGCAGCATACCATCACCGGATGGCCTGGTGGCAAGCCTAATGCCGACGACACCTATCGTCCTGAGCGTTCCAAGCCATATCCTAAGCGTGTCATCGTGTTCTCTCCTCACCCAGATGATGATGTCATTTCCATGGGAGGCACCATCCGCCGCCTGGTTCAACAGAAGCATGACTTGCACGTGGCTTACGAGACTTCAGGAAATATCGCTGTGGGTGATGAGGAAGTAACGAGATTCATGCACTTCATCAATGGCTTCAACCAGATTTTCGCAGATTCCAAGGATAGCGTTATCTCCAATAAATACAAGGAAATCAAGCATTTCTTCGCCAATAAGAAGGAGAGCGACTTTGACACCAGAGACATCTTGACCATCAAGGGCTTGATACGTCGTGGAGAGGCTCGCACCGCTTGTACCTATAACCAGATTCCTCTGGACCACGTACACTTCCTCGACTTGCCTTTCTATGAGAGTGGAAAGATAGAGAAGTTGCCTATGACAGAGAAAGATGTGGACATCGTGAGAGCCTTGCTACAGGAGGTGAAGCCTCATCAGATTTATGTGGCTGGCGACCTTGCCGACCCTCATGGCACCCACAAGAAGTGTACCGATGCCGTGCTTGCCGCCATCGACTTGGAGAAGGAAGCTGGTGCGGAATGGCTCAAGGATTGCCGCATCTGGATGTATCGTGGCGCTTGGGCAGAGTGGGAAATCGAAAACATCGAGATGTGCGTGCCATTGAGTCCAGAGGAGTTGAGAGCAAAGCGCAACTCCATCCTCAAGCATCAGTCGCAGATGGAGAGTGCTCCTTTCTTGGGCAACGACGAGCGATTGTTCTGGCAGAGAGCGGAAGACCGTAACCGTGCCACGGCAAAGCTCTACGACAATTTGGGCTTGGCTTGCTACGAGGCAATGGAGGCTTTCGTGGAATACAAGCCACTCTAAGCTGCTCTAAGTCGCTCAAAGCGACTTTAAGATACTTTTAAAAAGCCTTGCATACTCTGCATTCTCGGCGTATCAGTATGCAAGGCTTTTAAGTTTATAAACCAATCATCAACAACATCTTAACCGTTTAAGCGTTTAACCGTATGAAGAAAATCAGCAGAATCATCATCGCATTTTTAGCTCAGGTCACCCTGTTGGGAAGCTTTCCGGCATCAGCCAAGGCTGCCGACATAAACATCATCCCTGTGCCCGTAAAGACGCAATGTCTGAAAGGAGAGTTTGTTTTGCCGTCTAAAGTAGTGGTCTCTTACCAAACATCCGAGGGCAAGAATATCGCGCAATATCTCGCCGGCAAATTGAAAGCTTCCACGGGGTTTTCCGTAGGGGTGAGCAACAAGAAGGGAAACATCGCCATTCGGATTTCTCCATCCCTACAGATGGCAGATGAAGGTTATCGCCTAAAAGTGTCTTCCAAGAGCGTAATTATCCAGGCTAGGACAGGCAAGGGCGCGTTTTATGGAATGCAAAGTTTTATGCAGTTGCTGCCAGCCGAAGTGGAAAGTCCTACCAAGGTGAGCGGGGTGAAATGGGTGGCGCAGTGCTGCGACATCGAGGATGCCCCTCGTTTCGGTTATCGTGGATTCCACGTGGATCCTTGCCGCCACTTCATGACGGTGGAGGATGTAAAGAAGCAATTGGACATTATGTCGATGTTCAAGATTAACACCATGCACTTTCATCTTACTGAGGACCAAGGCTGGCGCATCGAAATCAAGAAATACCCTAAGCTTACTTCCGTGGGTGCCTTCCGCACAGAAGGTGATGGTTCCACCTATGGTGGCTTCTACACACAGGAGGAAATCAAGGACATCGTGGATTATGCTGCCAAGCGATACATCACGGTAATTCCAGAGGTGGATATTCCTGGACACATGATGGCGGCTATCGCAGCCTATCCCGAGCTTTCTTGCAAGGGAGAACAGTGGACGCCGAGAAGCGTGTGGGGCATCGAGGACATCGTGATGTGCCCAGGCAAGGAGAATATGTTCCGATTCTTGGAGGATGTGTTCAGCGAGATGGCTCCGCTGTTTCCTGGTAAGTATTTCCATATAGGTGGCGACGAGTGCCCTAAGACGAGCTGGAAGAATTGCCCTGCTTGCCAAAAGCGCATCCAGGACGAAGGCTTGCAAGCTGACGGGAAGCATACGGCAGAGGAAAGACTGCAGAGTTATGTCATCGGTCGTATGGAGAAGGTTTTGGCAAAGTTTGGCAAGAAAATTATCGGATGGGACGAAATCTTGGAGGGTGGTCTGAGTCCAGATGCCACGGTGATGTCGTGGAGAGGAACTGACGGCGGCATTGCGGCTGCCCTGCAGAAGCACGATGTCATCATGACACCAGCTTGGGGCGGAGGACTCTATCTGGATTATTATCAGGGAGACAGGAAGATAGAACCTGTCACGATACCTAGCTCGCCTGTTTATTTGGAGCAGACTTATAGTTATAATCCGATGCCTGACACCATCAAGACTCTGGGATTGAGCCAGCATATCCTAGGTGTGCAGTGCAACAACTGGTCGGAGTATATGTATTCCGAGGCAAAGCGTGAGTACCAGATGTTTCCTCGCGCCTTGGCTCTCGCAGAGATAGCTTGGTCACCGCTCGACAGAAAGAATTTCAAGGACTTCTGCCGCCGAGTGGATGCCAACTGTGTACGCTTGGATGAGCGCAACGTGCGTTATCACATCCCACTGCCTGAGCAGCCTTATGGTTCTTGCGACAAGGTGGTTATTACTAAAGACACTACGGTGACCTTCCAAACTTCTCGACCGATGAAGATGGTTTATACCTTGGATGGAACGATGCCTCGCCCTTCTTCCTCTGTCTATACAGAACCTCTCAAGGTAAGCGGTAACACGATAATCAAAATTGCTACCCTGCTGCCTTCTGGCAAGATGAGCAGAGTGAGGACAGTCAACGTGGAGAGACAAGATTATGCGCCTGCCGCTCACATCGCCACTACATCGGCTGTGCAGTCAGGGTTGTGCATGGCACGAGTAAGAGGCAATTTCTTGAAGGTAGATGATTTGAACTGGACGGATTCCGTTTGGCAATATGCCCATATCAGTGACTTGAACGAGATGAAAATCAAGCAAGAGGATGATGCGGCAACCTTGCGCGGCATCCATAATTATGCAGCGGTGGCCGAAGGCTACATCAATGTGCCAGAGGATGGGGTCTATTATATTTCTTCTCGTCTAGACCAGGTTTGGATCGACAACAAGCTCTTGATAGACAATGGAATTGATGTGAAGGCAAGTACCTTGCACGATACTTCGGTGGCGCTTGCCAAGGGATTGCATCCTGTAAAGGTAGTCTTCCTTGCCAATATCATCGGTGGATGGCCAGCTTGGTGGAACAATCTCTCGATAGATATGCGCAAGGATACCCAGCAGAAATTTCAAGCTGTGGATAAATCGCAGTTTTTCCACATAGAAAACGAGCGATAGAAGCATTCCTTAGATAGGAAGTATTTTCAGAATATTGGAAGTATCCTTTAGATAGAAGTATTTTCAGAATATTAGAAGTATCCTTTAGATAAAGTGTTTTCGGATAAAATATTTCCGTAATAGTAACCGTATAATATGATTTGTAGTTATGAATATCAAAACGTTCGTCAATATATCGCTGAGCCTGGCCTTGCTTTCACTGAGTCAGGGTGTGGCGGCGCAAAATGAGTCTCGCTGGCACAATGTGGATATCAATCAGCAGAACCGAGAGCCTCGTCGTGCCTCATTCTTCGCATACGAAAGCTTGGGCAAGGCGCAAAGTTTCGACAAGAAGCAGTCTGCCTATTATCTTTCGATGGAAGGCATGTGGAAGTTCAATTTTGTGAAGGACTACAACAAGCGTCCGCTCAACTTCTTCAAGGCAAACTATGATGACTCGAAGTGGAAAGACTTCCCGGTGCCTGGCTTGTTTGAGTTGAATGGCTATGGCGATGCTACCTATAAGAATATTGGTTATGCTTGGGCCACCCAGTTTGACCCGAAGCCACCTTATATCAGCGAGATTAACAATTACACAGGCTCTTATCGTCGCACTTTCGAACTCCCCAAGGATTGGAAGGGCAAGGAAGTGTATTTCCATGTAGGCTCAGCCACTAGCAATCTGACCCTCTGGGTGAACGGAAAGTATGTGGGCTACAGCGAGGACAGCAAGGTGGCTGCCGAGTTCAATATCTCGAAGTATCTGAAGCCTGGCAAGAACTTGATAGCCATGCAGGTGATGCGTTGGTGCGATGGTTCTTATTTTGAGGATCAAGATTTCTGGCGACTCACGGGCATCGCCCGAGAGGTTTATCTCTATGCTCGCCCCAAGCTTCATGCTGCCGACATCCGATTGGATGCTGCATTGGAGAACAACTACCAAGATGGAGTCTTGAGTTATCAGGTTTCCCTAAAGGGTGGTAACTCTGATGTGTTTATCTCGCTTTGCGATAAGGGGGGCAAGCAGATAGCCACAGCCACTGGCACACAGGGAATCATCAAGGTGCCCGGGGTGAAAGCTTGGACGGCAGAGACTCCTTATTTATATAAAGCTTACATTACGCTGAAAAATGAGCAGGGTGTATCGGAAGTGATTCCGCAAAAGGTGGGTTTCCGCAGTGTGGAAATCAAGAATGCACAGCTCTTGGTGAATGGCAAACCTATCTTGATTAAGGGTGCCGACCGCCACGAGATGGACCCTGATGGGGGATATGTGGTCAGTGTGGAACGGATGATACAGGACATCAAGATTATGAAGCAGTTGAATATCAACGCTGTGCGCACTTGTCACTATCCTGATGATCCTCGTTGGTACGACCTTTGCGATGAATACGGATTGTATCTCACGGCTGAGGCTAACCTAGAGTCGCATGGTATGGGGTATGGAGAGAAGTCGCTCTCCAAGTTCCCTGAGTATCTGCAGACTCACATTGAGCGCAACGAGGGCAACGTGAAGACTTTCATCAATCACCCTTCCATCATCGTATGGAGCTTGGGCAACGAGTCGGGCTACGGCATCAACTTCGAGAAGGCATACGATTGGGTGAAAGCCTACGACAAGACCCGCCCTGTGCAGTATGAGCGAGGAGGATATGATAGCAAGACTGACATCTATTGTCCGATGTACATCGACTACGAGGAGAGTGAGAAATATTGCAAGAGTGATGGCACCAAGCCGTACATCCAGTGTGAGTATGCCCATGCGATGGGTAACTCTGAGGGCGGATTCAAGGAGTACTGGGACTTGATTCGCAAGTATCCTAAGTATCAGGGTGGATACATCTGGGACTTCGTGGACCAAGGTCTGCGCGACAAGAGTCCGATTACTGGCAAGGAAATTTTTACTTACGGAGGCGACTATGGTCGCTATCCTGCCAGCGATTACAACTTCAACTGCAATGGAATCGTTTCGCCAGACCGTCGCCTGAATCCTCATGCCTATGAGATCCAGTACTATCATCAGAATGTGTGGATCAAGGACTTTGATGCGGAAGAAGGAGCCTTCAAAGTGTACAATGAGAACTTCTTCAAGAATATAGACGATTTGTCGCTCCGGGCTGTCATTTCCGTGAATGGTGTGGATACAGCTGCGGCAAATTGGCTGGACATTAAGGGAATAGCTCCACAAGAGACCAAGCTCGTGAGAAGTGAGGTCTTGAGGAATTTGATAGCCAAGGTTGTCAAGGAAAATGAAAACGCTGAGATTCTTATCAAGTTTGAGTTCGCTAGCGATGGCAGTGAGCCATTGATAGATGAAGGACAAGTGGTGGCACGTCAGCAGTTTGCCATCAAGGACTATCAGTTTGACAAGGTCGATTCCTCAAAATCAGACAAAATACAAAGAACTGTCAATACACAAAGAACTGACAATACACAAAGAACTGACAATACACAACCCTCAGGCAATATAGAAGTAGAGGAGACCAATAGCTACGTGAAGGTTTCAGCCGGCAGGATGACTGCTACCATTGGCAAGAAGGATGGTTTGATAGACTATCTCGATGTGGATGGCGAGCCAATGCTCAAGTTTCGCAAGAGCATTCAGCCGGAGTTCTGGCGTGCTCCTACCGACAATGACTATGGAGCTTCCTTGCAGAAGGAAATGAAGGTTTGGAAGGCACCCGTGATGAACTTGAAATCATTCGACAAGCACGTGGGTAAGGACAGTGTGGTGATTGTAGCCAACTTCGATATGCCCGATGTAAAGGCTTCCTTGGAGCTACGTTACCGCATCAATGCGGCTGGCGAAGTGGCAGTTACACAGAAGATGACCACCGACAAGGAGGCGAAAGTAGCCGACTTGTTCCGCTATGGCTTGAAGTTGCAGATGCCAGCCAGTTACTCTAAGCTGGAGTATTACGGCAGGGGACCTGAGGAGAATTACATCGATCGACACTCGTCTGCCTTCATCGGCAAGTATGAGTCGGATGTGAAGAATGAGTATTATCCATATATTCGTCCGCAGGAGAGTGGCAACCATACCGACATTCGCTATTTCTCCATTTTCAATCCTACCACTGGTAAGGGGCTCACCTTCGAAGGCTATGCCCCTATGGAGTGTAGTGCCATCCCTTATCCTATCGAAGACTTGGATGCAGGCGATGAGAAGGAGCATGCTTGGGGACAGCATAGCGGCGACTTGGTAGATAGAGGGCTCGTGGAGCTTCATATCCAGCAGCGCCAATATGGTTTGGGATGCATCGATAGTTGGATGTCCAAACCTATGGAGAAATATCGCATGCACTATCAGGACAGATGCTTTAGCTTTGTCATCAAAGCAAAGAAGTAAATAGAGGAAAGTATTCTTGCCGTGAGGAAAGGATACTTATAACTAGATAATGAA
>DBLF01000085.1:0-4959 GCA_002297965.1 Candidatus Segatella papionis | reverse complement strand
AACTAGATAATGAATACTTATACCTAGGATAAAAGAATTCTTATTCCTAGATAAAATCTCTGTTCAGAACTGTTGAACGTGTATTCAAAACTGTTGAACACACGTTCAACAGTTTTGAATATAACTTTTCCTTGTAGTTTACAAACATTTTATTCTTAGCTCGTAAACTTTTCTACTAAAAAAAATAAAGATTCAGTTGTATTGTCAAAAGAAATCGGTATCTTTGCACTACTTTTATATAAAGGGAACAATAAATAGTAAGTTAGAATCGATAAGATAGATATAAAAAATAGATAAAAGACGATAGATAATGGCAAACGATAATAAAGGTCTTACGCCGATGATGCGACAATTCTTCGAGATGAAATCCAAGCATCCCGAGGCATTGTTGCTTTTTCGTTGCGGCGACTTCTATGAAACTTATTGCGAAGATGCGATAGAGGCTTCCCGTATCCTGGGCATCACCCTGACCCGACGCAACAATGGTGGTTCCGCCGGAGGTGCGGAGATGGCTGGATTCCCGCATCACGCCCTCGACACTTACCTGCCTAAACTCATCAGAGCCGGCAAGCGTGTGGCTGTATGCGACCAACTGGAAGACCCAAAGAAAAAGCGACAGGAGATAAAAGGCAAGAAGGGACTGAGCCAGATGGACAAGATGGTGAAGCGTGGTATCACAGAGCTAGTTACGCCAGGTGTGGCGATGGGAGACAACGTGCTGAACTATAAGGAAAACAACTTCCTGGCAGCCGTCCATTTTGGTAAGACCGCTTGTGGTGTGAGCTTTTTGGATATTTCTACCGGCGAATTCCTTACAGGCGAAGGAACTTACGATTATGTAGAGAAACTGATGGGTAACTTCATGCCTAAGGAGGTGCTCTATGACAGAGCACGCAAGAATGACTTTGAGAAATACTTCGGAACAAAATACTGTACCTTCGAACTCGATGATTGGGTCTTCACCGAGCAAACAGCCCTTCAGAAACTTCTTGGTCACTTCAAGACCAAATCTCTGAAAGGCTTTGGTGTGGAGCATCTGAAGAATGGTGTCATCGCCAGCGGTGCCATCATGCAGTATCTGGAGATTACTCAGCATACCCAAATCAACCATATCACTGCTCTCTCGCGTATCGAGGAGGATAAGTTTGTGCGTATGGATCGATTCACCATCCGCAGCTTGGAGCTTGTTGCCCCTATGCAGGAGGATGGTTCGTCGCTCCTCAATGTCATCGACCGCACGGTTACGGCGATGGGTGGACGTATGCTTCGCCGCTGGTTGGTATTCCCATTGAAGGATGTGCGCCCCATCAACGAGCGTCTTGATATTGTGGAGTATTTTTTCAAGGAGCCTGAGTTCCGCCAGCTCCTCGATGACCAATTGCATCGCATCGGCGACTTGGAACGCATTATCTCCAAGGTTGCCGTGGGCAGAGTGTCGCCTCGCGAGGTAGTGCAGTTGAAGAATGCCCTCGAAGCTATCCAGCCTATCAAGACGGCTTGTCAGCACGCCAAGAACGATGCCTTGAAACGAGTGGGCGAGCAACTGAATGTATGCGAAACCCTGAGAGACCGCATCGCCAAGGAGATTCAGCCCGACCCACCGCAGTTGGTGAACAAGGGCGATGTCATCGCAGATGGCTATAACGCCGAGCTTGACGACCTTCGTTCCATCAGCCGCCACGGCAAGGACTACTTGCTCAAGATTCAGGAACGAGAAATAGAGAAGACGGGCATCACGAGTCTCAAGGTGGGCTATAACAATGTGTTCGGCTATTATCTGGAGGTGCGCAACACCTTCAAGGACAGAGTGCCTGAGGATTGGATTCGCAAGCAGACGCTTGCCCAGGCTGAGCGATACATCACCCAGGAACTCAAGGAGTATGAGGAGAAAATCCTCGGTGCAGATGAGAAGATTTTGATTTTGGAAGCCCAGCTATTCAATGAGTTGATAGCCGCCATGCAGGAGTACATTCCGCAGATACAAATCAATGCCAATCTCATCGCCAGGATGGATTGCCTCTTGTCCTTCGCCAAGGTTTCCGACGAGAATCGCTATGTACGTCCTGTTATTGATGATTCTCAGGTGCTTGAAATCAAGCAGGGACGTCACCCTGTGATTGAGACCCAATTGCCGTTAGGCGAGAGATACGTGCCAAACGATGTGTTGCTCGATACGGAGAAACAGCAAATTATGATGATTACGGGTCCAAACATGGCGGGTAAGTCGGCCTTGCTTCGCCAGACAGCCCTCATCGTGTTGCTAGCCCAAGTGGGGTGTTTTGTGCCAGCCGAAAGTGCGAGGGTAGGTTTGGTGGATAAGATATTCACCCGTGTGGGAGCCAGCGATAATATTTCGTTGGGCGAATCTACCTTTATGGTGGAGATGACCGAGGCCGCCAACATCTTGAACAATGTGTCGCCCCGCTCTTTGGTATTATTCGACGAGTTGGGTCGTGGTACTTCTACTTATGATGGAATCTCCATCGCCTGGGCTATCGTGGAATACCTGCATGAACACAAGAAGGCTCAGGCTCGCACACTCTTCGCTACCCACTATCATGAATTGAACGAGATGGAGAAGAACTTCCCTCGCATCAAGAATTATAATGTGAGTGTAAAAGAAGTAGATGGTAAGGTCATCTTCTTGCGTAAGTTGGAGCCAGGAGGCAGTGAGCATTCCTTTGGTATCCATGTGGCAGAAATCGCAGGTATGCCTCGCAGTATCGTGAATCGTGCCAACGACATTCTCAAGCAGTTGGAGGAAGACAATGCAGGAGTCGGTACTGCTGGCAAACCAAATGTGCAACACATCGATGAGCCAAAAGAGGGGGTCCAACTGAGTTTCTTCCAGTTAGATGACCCTGTATTGAGTCAGATTCGTGATGAAATCCTGGGCTTGGATGTGAACAACCTTACGCCAGTGGAAGCATTGAATAAGCTCAACGACATCAAGACGATTTTGCTGGGAAGATAAACTTGTTTTTATGAGAAATATAAGTAATTCTTTCTTAGGAAGATAAATGATTAAGCGGCGCTCCTCTTCACAGTGGAACGCCGCTTTTTTATGGAAATATGAAGTATTACAATTTTGAAATATGAAGTATTACAATTCTTATGTGTAGCTCAAATCATCTCTTATGTGTAGCTTAAATCATCTATAGTATTCTAGCCACAATACCCTAGCTAATATACTCTAACGAATATATGCCAGCCACTATACTCTAGCTACGATTTGCTCAGGAGTCAACTCGTTGTCCTTTGCCATCTGCTGATAGTCGTAGCGGTCGTAGAGCCCCTTCTTGATGCCGAAGCAGAGGGTCTTCATGTCGCTGTCGCCATAGAAGCGGGCAATCTTCTCGCCGAATCCACCTTCAAGTGCACCATCTTCGAGAGTGATAACCTTCTCATGGTCAGCCTTCAAGCCTTCGAGCATCTCCTCGTCGAGACCTGTGATAAAGCGAGGATTGATGAGGGTGGCGTCGATGCCCTTCTGCTCTTTGAGCATTGCAGCTACCTGCTTGCCGAGGCCATAGAAAGCACCGAGGGCTACAATAGCCACCTTACTTCCCTTGTGTGTCATCTTGAAGCGATTCAACTCTGAGTAATCCTCGTCGAATTTCTCGTCGCTGTGGGTCACTGCGCCGCCTGGCACACGGATAGCCACAGGGTGTTCTGTCTGCTTGATGCCCCAGCCGAGCATTGCCTTGTACTCCTCCCAGCAAGTAGGGGCAAGATATACGAGGTTAGGGATATTGCTGAGCATCGGGATATCGTAGAAACCGATGTGGGTGATGTCGTTCATACCATACATCGAAGCACAGAAGAGATTGATGACGGCTGGGTTTCCATTGATGCAAAGATCCTGGGCTATTTGGTCGTAGGTACGCTGGATGAAGGTGCTATATACATTATATACAGGGCGCAAACCACCCTTTGCCATACCCGAAATCATAGCCACAGCTTGTTCCTCGGCGATGCCTACGTCCACATGCTGTGCTCCTGCCTCCTCACGACGAGCCTTGAAGAATCCAGCCACGGTAGGAGTACCAGAGGTAACTGCCACCAAGTGCTTGTCTTTCTTCATCTCTGCGAGTAAGTATTCTGCGGTCAGATTGCCGTAATCCTCGCCATTATCTTGGTTTTTGAGCTTGCCAGTCTCGATGTCGAACGGCATACTCCAGTGCCATGTCTCCTTGTCTTTCTCGGCAGGAGCGTATCCCTTGCCTTTCTCGGTATGGATATGGATGACGATAGGATGGTCGATGTCTTTCACCTTTTGGAAAGTCTTGATGAGAGTCTCCACATCGTTGCCGTCGGCTACATACAGATAGTCCAATCCCATGGCACGGAACAAGTTGCACTCTGCCTTTCCATTGGTTTCACGCAATAGGGCGAGGTTCTTGTAGAGACCGCCATGGTTCTCTGCGATGCTCATCTCGTTGTCGTTCACCACGATGATGATGCCTGTGCCCAGTTCGCCAGCCTCGTCGAGACCTTCGAGAGCCTCGCCGCCACTCAGTGAACCATCACCAATAACAACTACGATGTTCTCCTTAGTACCCTTGATGTCGCGAGCCTTCTGCAGGCCAGTGGCAAGGGAAATGGAGGTAGAGGTGTGACCGAGTTCAAACTGGTCGTATGCTGGTGACTCGGCAGGGCTGCTGTAGCCAGAGATTTCCTGGAAGCGGCTGTTGTCGTAATAACCGAAGGCACGACCAGTCAACATCTTGTGTGGATAACTCTGGTGAGAAACATCGAAGATGAACTTATCCTCAGGGCAGTTGAACACATAGTGCATGGCGATGGTGGTCTCCACGATGCCAAGGTTAGGACCCACGTGACCGCCGATGTTGCTGTCGCGATTCAAGATTCCATTGCGGATTTCCTGTGCCAATTCGTGGAGCTGCTTCATCGTGAGCACCTTCACGTCTTTGGGTGATTGAATATTCTCTAAATACA
>DBLF01000052.1:6014-13091 GCA_002297965.1 Candidatus Segatella papionis | reverse complement strand
GTGAAGGTCAATTGATCGAAAGCTTTCTTGTCTTGTAGAGACATCACTCTCCTACCCTTCTTATCGACTGCATAGACACGCACGTGCATCAAGTCCTGTCCGTCAGCATGCCAAGTCTCAGCATCAGGCACCACTTTCAAGGCTACAGCCTCACCCGTAGTCTCTATCTGATGGCGAGCCACCACCTTGCCGTTCTTCTTAGCCACAGCAACCAAGGTACCTGGGGCGTATGCGATGTTGTCCCATTTGATGCGAGCACGCTGCTTAGGGTCATCGCTATTCTTCTTCACACCGAGACTCTTGCCATTGAGGAAGAGTTCCACCTCGTCACCATTGGTATAGGTATAGAGCGAAACCTTCTCGCCAGCCTCACGATTCCAGTTTTCTGAGAGTTTGCCAGCAGAGACATTGATGCCATTCCACTGCACGTTGCCTCCCGCCTTCTCGATGATGCCGATATGCACCGTCGGCTCATCGCTGAACATACTTTTCACGAAGTAAGCATCAGGCTTCGGTTGCAAGGAGAGGTCGAACACGCCTTGGTTCCATCCCTTCACAGGCCACCCCATGCTCTCGCCGAGATAGTCGATGGCTCCCCAATATGCCAAACCAAGCACCTTATTGAGGTCCATCTCGTAGAAGTTTGATCCCATCGCCGCCGTACTTGCCTCGCTCTGATAGAAGGTCTTCTCTGGATACCGCTTCATATCGCCAGGGAAATACATATAGCGATAGTTATAGGAGTTTACTTCCGTCTCCACCGCCAAGTCGGCAGGAATGCTGTCTGTTTCGAGATTGCGATAACGAGGGTGCATCGCCACAGTGGTCAATCGAGTATTGTCATAACGATGCAGCAACTCTTTTTGGAGTTTGTATGCCGTCACGCCCCAGTCGTTGAAAGGCAGATTGCTATACTGCTGCAACTCATTGCCCAAACTCCACATGATGACGGAAGGATGGTTTCTATCTCGCTTCACCCACTCAGGGATGTCTTTCTGCCACAGGCTCTCCCAAGACACTCTACCACCGGCATACTGCTGCAGCCACTTGTCGTAAAGTTCATCCACCACCAAGATACCATACTTGTCGCAGAGTTTCAAGAAGTCCTCGCTATATGGATTATGGGAAGTACGGATATGATTGAATCCAAACTCTTTCATCAATTTGATGCGCTTCTCGATGGCACGAGGATAGGCTGCAGCACCGAGCGCACCGAGCGTATGATGGTTGGCATAACCTTTCAACAACACCTTCTTACCATTGACGAGCAAGCCTTTCTGCGGATTCATCTCGATGGTGCGCACACCAAATGGTTCCTTGATTTGGTCGGCAATGTTACCCTCGTTATCATAGAGCGTCACCTCTGCCGTATATAAATAAGGTGTATCGCAAGACCAGAGTTTGGCGTTATCGAGTTTGATGCTTGGCAATTCATATTCTCTATCACGCCACTTGGCGTTGAAGTCGATGTCGCTCTTTTGCTCAGCCACCACCTTGCCGTCGGCATCGAGAATGCGAATCTGCACAGGAATATAACTTCCTGGTACTTTCACAGTACCATTTTCAGTAGCCAGCTCAGCCGGAAGAACCTTAGCTGCTTTCACCACCTTCTGTTGATTGACGATGTTCGCTTGTATCTTCACCTCGTTGTTATTGACAGTTCGGATGAAGAGAGGATGACGAGGGAAGAACAACTGCGAGTTGGTCACGATGAGGTTGACATCACGGAAGAGGCCGCCGCCCGTAAACCAACGAGAGTTGTTAGGCTGACCCGTATCAGCCTTCACGGTGATTTCGTTCACCTGTCCCCACTTGAGAAGTTTACTCAAGTCGATGTCGAAGCCGAGGTAACCATAGTCAGTACCCCCGATACGCTTACCATTGAGATAGACATCACCCACAAGCATAATGCCTTGGAAATCGAGCAGGATGCGTTTGCCCTTCCATTCTTCCTTCGGAGTAAGCTCATAACGATACCAGCCGATGCCCATCTCCTTGAATCCACGAGGACTCAATCGGCTGCGCACATTGCTACCCGCATCGCTATTGTCTGGTCGCTCGCTGGCATCAGGAGCCACCCAGTCCTGCCCGATCAAGAAATCGTGAGGCAGTTTTACTATCTCATCGCTTGTTTGGCTAGACTTTAAGTCAGCGACATTCTTCACATCTCCACGATGAAATTGCCAGCCATTGTCTATATTGATTGTATCACGCACCGCCGCATCAGCCGACATTGTTCCGCACAAAGGCAAGCCAGCCATCAACAACGAGGCGAAAAGTATTTTAGTTTGATTCATTCTTAATTATTAATTCTTAATTATTAATTCTTAATTATTAATTCTTAATTATTAATTAGTTTCCGTCTGGCTTAGTTACATCCTGTACCACCGATGGATACCACACGAACTTATTGTAGTCGTCTGGTTGAGCAGGATTGAAGTCCTTCCAGTCCGAGCGCAGATATTTTACGATGGGCAGATTGAGTTGCTTCATCCCCATTACCACCATCTTGGAAACTTCGTAAGCGCCGTATGGATTGAAGTGGGTGTTGTCGGCAAGCGCCTTAGGCTGATTAGAGAATGTATTGGCAGGATAATGTACCAAAGCCTTGGTACTATTCTCATAGCCGAGTGTCTCGAAGAAAGTACGGGTCATGTCGTGGAGTTCGATGACTGGTACGCCCTCTCGTTTTGCCACGGCACGCATCGCATCAGGATAGTCGCCATGCGTCTCCTGTATCTTTGTATGGGTAGCCTCATCGAAAAAACGGCGCTGGGTAGGGGTCACGAAGATGATGTTACCACCCTTCTTGCGCACCTCGTCGATAAACTTCTTTAGATTGAAAGAGAAGTTATACCAAGCACCACTGCCCGCATATTTTTCCTTCTGGTCATTATGTCCGAACTCACAGATTACGTAGTCGCCCTTCTTCATCATCGCCAATACCTTGTCTAGACGATTCGAAGCCAAGAAAGAACCTGCCGTCAAACCACTCTCGGCATGATTAGAAATAGCCACTTCTGGACCGAACCAACGAGTAATCATTTGTCCCCAGGAAGCGTATGGCTCGGTAAACTGATCGACCACAGTAGAATTACCACAGAGGAAAACGGTTGTTGTCTCCGTTGAAGCAGGTTCCACCTTGATGCTCTTCACTACAGGAGCTGCACCCGTAAACTCCAAGGTCAACTTCTCATCCCATGTGAAGTAGTCCTTCTCACGAGGTTTTATCTTGACATTCATCTTGTCATTGATATAAGGACTGCGCTTGTTCACGATGAAAGAATAAGTCTTGAACTCACCCTTCTTGGTACTTACCTCATCAAGCATCAGGCGGCGGTTCTCAGCACGCACCACCGTTTTACCTGCCTTCTTCTTCGAGCCCAACACCACGGTAACCTTATAGTTACCATCAGTCACCTTCACCGAATAAAAGAAAGGAGCATTACTCTTAGTCTTTGAAGCATTTCCCTTTGCCTTAGCAGCTTTTACCTTTGCATTAGGAGCAGCCACAATGTCATAACCATTGCCATTCTCTACAGAATAGGTAGGCTGACTCTTGGTCAAGTCTATATCAAAACTTTGCGCATGGGCATCCACTACAGATGCCAGCAACAATAAACTTGCGAATAGAAAATGATTTGTATTCATATTGATAGTTGTTTTTAGAATTTGGTGCAAAGATAAGCATTTTCAAAGAAAACACACCTATAATAATTGTCCTATATATGGGAAAATTGTACCAAAAGCTTCTGTTTGGCGGAATATTTTATAAAAAATCGGATGATTTTGCAAGTAAATGTACAATAAAACGAAAAACTTACCGATAGTTTCATTATCTTTGCAAGCAGAATAAAACAAGAAAGGCTATTGAGCCTCTATTTACACAACAAACAATCAAAAACAAAACAATGAGAAAAAGACTCTTACTGCTTTTGCTCGCATTCATCGCCCTCATCGACGTGAATGCCGTGGAAAGAACCAAACTCAACTTCAATGGCGGTTGGCTACTCAAGGTGGGCGATTTCAAGGGCGCCCAAGCTGGCGACTACCTTGGAGTAGAGACATCCAACTACAACGACAAGGGTTGGAAGCACATCACCTTGCCTCGTGCCTTCAACGAGAAGGAGGCATTCAAGGTATCCATCGAGCATCTCAGCGACACCATCGTATGGTATCGCAAGCACTTCCATATCTCGGAGGTCGGCGACCGCAAGTACTTCATCGAGTTCGAGGGCGTGCGCTTCGGTGCCGACATCTGGCTCAACGGTCAGAAGGTGGGCTATACTGAGAATGGCGTGATGGCGAGTGGTTTCGACTTGACACCTTATATTATAAAAGGTGAGAACGTCATCGCCGTACGTGTGGATAACTCATGGACCTACCATGAGCGCACCACGGGACAACGCTATCAGTGGAACGACAAGAACTTTAACGCCAACTATGGTGGTATTCCGAAGAACGTTTTTCTTCATATCACCGACAAGCTCTATCAGACTCTGCCACTTTACAACAATCTGAAGACAACAGGTACCTACATCTATGGTACCAACTACGATATTGCCGGCAAGAAAGTAATCGTCAATGCCGAATCTGAGGTAAAGAACGAGGATACGAAAGCTCGCTCCTTCCGCTTCTTCGCCAAGGTACTCGATGCCGATGGCAAGGAAGTGGGACACTTCGATGGCGAGCGATACACCTTGCAACCAGGCGAAACCAAGATCGTAAAGGTAAGCGGACTCCTCCAAAATGCCCACTTCTGGAGTTGGGGCTATGGATATCTCTACACCGTGAAGACCCTCCTAAAGGCTGACGACGGCAGCAAGATAGACGATGTAATCACAAAGACAGGTTTCCGCAAGACCCAGTTTGGCGAAGGCAAGTTCTACCTCAATGATAGAGCCATCATGATGCACGGCTACGCACAGCGCACCTCCAACGAATGGCCTGGCGTGGGCATGAGCGTTCCAGCTTGGCTCAGCGACTACAGCAACAAGCTGATGGTGGAATCGGGCGGCAACCTCGTGCGCTGGATGCACGTTTGCCCTTGGAAACAGGACATCGAGAGTTGCGACCGTGTGGGTTTGATACAGGCGATGCCTGCTGGCGATGCCGAGAAAGACGTGGAAGGCAGACGTTGGGAACAGCGACTCGAACTGATGAAGGAAGCCATCATCTACAATCGCAACAACCCAAGCATCATCTTCTATGAGAGTGGCAACAAAGGCGTATCTCGTGAGCACATGCTCCAGATGAAGGCAATCCGTGATGAGTTCGACCCTCACGGAGGAAGAGCCAGTGGCAGCCGAGAGATGCTCAACATCGACGAGGCAGAATATGGTGGTGAAATGCTTTACATCAATAAGAGCCACAAGCATCCGATGTGGTCGATGGAATATTATCGAGACGAGGGATTGCGCAAGTATTGGGACGAGCAGAGCTTCCCATATCATAAGGATGGCGATGGTCCGCTCTATCGTGGCAAACCAGCCTTCGAATATAACCACAACATGGATACCTTTGCCGCTGGCATGGTGGAACGCTGGTTTGAGTATTGGCAGGAACGTCCCGGCACAGGTAAGCGTGTGAGCGATGGAGGTACAAAGATTATCTTCTCCGACACCAACACCCATCATCGTGGTGAGGCGAACTATCGAACAAGTGGAGTAACCGATGCCATGCGCATCCCGAAGGATGCCTTCTACGCCCATCAAGTGATGTGGAACGGATGGGTATCACCAGAAAAAGATGCCACCTATATCGTTGGACATTGGAACTACAAACCAGGAACAGTCAAGAAGACAGAATACGTGGTGAGTACAGGCGATGAGGTTGAGCTTTTCGTCAATGGCAAGAGCCTCGGCTTGGGCGAGCGTAGCAACCAATGGCTTTTCACATGGAAGAACGTTCCTTTCGAGGCAGGAAAAGTTGAAGCTGTAGCTTACACCTATTATAATAAGGATGGACAAAAGTTAACCACTTCCATCAAGAAGTCAGACCTCATCAAAAAGGAGACCAGTCGCTATGCGATTGAGACCGCTGGCGAACCAGACCATATCAAGCTCACAAGCATCCAGAACCCAGAGGGTTTCAAGGCGGATGGTGCCGACATGGCACTCGTTCAAGTAGAGGTAGTGGATAAGCAAGGCAGACGTTGCCCACTCGACAACCGCACCATCCATTTCAACTACCAAGGCGAAATAGAATGGCTCGGTGGAATCGCTACCCCAAACGAGGAAACTCAAAAGAAGCTGGCATCCAAGAAGCAAAGCCTCATCGTCAATAAGAACGAGACCGCCGAGCAGAAAGCAGCACGCAAAGCTGCCGACATACTCGACTCGACCGATAGCGACAACACCTTCGACAATTACATCGGAAAGATAGATCTCCCAGTGGAGTGTGGTGTCAACCGCATATTGATTCGCAGCACCACGAATCCTGGCGACATCAAGATATTTGCAGGAGCCGATGGTATCAAGGGCGTGGCAAGTATCGACTTGAAGACCGAGAAGGTGGATATCGAGCATTACCTCCCACAACGCACCCTCAAAGGCGGCCTTTCTCGTGGCGAGACTCCTTCTACCCCATCCTATTCCGACATCAAGGAGACCCTTGAAATCGCAGGTGTAGTAGCAGGTAGCAACCAAGAGGATGCACAGAAGACTTACGATGACGACGAAACTACAGAATGGAAGAGCGACGGCAATCCAGAGAACGCTTGGATTACCTATCAGTTTGCTAAGAAGGAACAAGTAGATGAAATCACCGTGAAGCTCACGGGTTGGAGAGACAAGATGTATCCGCTCGCCATCTACGCTGGCAAGAAGAAAGTTTGGGAGGGCTATACCTATGCATGCCTTGGCTACGTACACATCAAGATAGACAAGCCAGTAAAAACAAAGGAGCTTACCATCAAGATGATAGGTGATGCCAAGAGTAAGACCCAGCTCGGCGACACCAAGGAGCTGGCGGGCGGCAAGGCTAGCACCCTCGACTTCATCGGTATCAAGAAAGGAAAGCCAGTATTGAGAATCATAGAAATCGACTTTTTGAAGAATAAGTAAATACATCATAAAA
>DBLF01000052.1:0-5964 GCA_002297965.1 Candidatus Segatella papionis | reverse complement strand
TTTTGGGGGCGATTTTTATGATACATGTTACAAAGGAAGTCTGTACTTATAACCTACTCCCAAATCTATATTTTCCATTAAATAGATGTACTCATATTATTTTTAATTCAAAATTGTTGGCATATTCGTTTTTTCGTTGTATCTTTGCAAAGTATTAAAATAACATCGGATATGACAGAGAACAATCATAGAAGACTACCAGCAGGCATACAATCGTTTAAGGTAATCAGAAAGGAAAATTACCTCTATGTCGATAAAAGCGACATCGTGTGGAAATTGGCGAACAACGGCGACAAGTATAATTATCTAAGCCGTCCTCGTCGATTCGGCAAGTCATTGCTTGTCGATACGCTACAAGCATACTTCGAAGGAAAGAAGGAAATCTTCGAAGGACTGAAGATTATGCAACTGGAGAAAGACTGGAAATCATATCCTGTTGTACGACTCGACATGAGCATGGCGGATGGCACACCCGAAGGCATCAGAGCTTACTTCGATGAAGTTTTCACTGAATATGAAGACAAATATGGCATTACACCAAGATCCATGACCGCACTGTCAAACCGATTCAAGAACATCATCGTCAAGGCCTACCAGCAGACGGGATTACAAGTAGCCGTACTTATCGACGAGTATGACGCCCCATTACAACACTCTTGGAAAACCCCAGAGCATACTGCTTGCACAGAAGTGTATCGCACGGTATTTTCCGTACTCAAAAACGCCGATGAGTATGAGAAGTTTGTCTTTATCACTGGCATCACCAAGTTTACTCAAATCTCTTTATTCTCGGTGCTCAACAATCTGACGAACATCAGTTTCTTGCCAGAATATGCATCCCTCTGTGGTATCACCGAGGAGGAAATCGGTGAGAATTTCAAACCAGAGCTAGAGAAAATGGCATCTCGCTATAAATGGTCTGCCCAAGAGACACACGATAGATTAAAGACATATTACGATGGTTACCACTTCTCCGAAGACAACATGGTGGATATATATAATCCTTATAGTCTTGTCAATGCCTTACAGAAGTCAAAGATAAGCAATTTTTGGGCTTCATCAGGTGCCACCTCGCTCATCCCGAAGTTTGTAACCAATGCCGAATTGCGATTGGGCGACTTCGAGAATTGCCGTATCTTGCGCAACACCTTGGAACTATCCGATGTAACAGGTGGCGGTGCCTCTTTGTTTCTTTATCAATCAGGCTATCTTACCATCAAGGACAGCGACGAGTTCGGCTACGTGTTGGGCTTCCCTAACGAGGAAGTAAAACAAGCTCTCTACGAGATGGTGCTCCCTGCCTTGACCATGCGAGAGGAAAGCGACATCCAGTCCTTGCAAGCCAACCTATATATGCAATTAGGCACAGGGCAGCTAGAGGATGCCATGAAATCACTGAAGGCCTTGATTGCCGACGTACCATATAGCAACAAGAAACTTGCCTCGATGGACATGGAGGAGCGCTATCGCCTCATCATCAGTACCATTCTCAATGCCATTGGTATGAGAGTGGACGTGGAGCACATGCTTGCCACTGGCAGAATCGACATCCTCGCCTCTACTTCCCGATACATCTACGTGATAGAACTGAAACTGAAGAACAACGGTGGCAAGGAAGCTGCCATCAAGCAAATCTGCACCAACCAATACATGGAACCTTTCAAGGCTGACAAGCGAGAAGTCATCGGACTTGGAATCGAACTTGATGATGATGGAAAGGGACTATTGGATTGGAAAAAAGCTGAGTAAATAACTTCATTCACTAAAACGTATGAACAATAGAGACCAACTCACGCATGATTAACTAAAGCAAGAGCCGTGAGCGCTTCCCAGCGTTCACGGCTCTTGGCTCAATGATTTGGTATATTGTTCAAAACAATAGAAAACATGCAAGAAGAGCGAATATTTGTCCTTTTTGAACGATAAAGTACCTACTACGAACGAAACAACACCTTATAATATAAAAGAAAGCATTATCTTTGCACCAGATATAAAAACAAACAAATCATATAATTTATATACCTATAAAAAAAATGAAGAAATATATTTGCCTCCTTTTCGCAGCCCTGAGCTTGATGCCTGCGGCTGCTAAGAAACAACCTGCCGTAGTTATCCTCACCGCAGGTCAGTCGAACACCGACGGAAGAGTGATGAACTCAGAACTTCCTGCTGAGATCCAGCAGAAGAAATACAAGTACTGCCAATGGAGTTTTGGTTCCAGCAGTATGTCGGGCGAAGGAAAGTTTGAGACCTTCTGGCCTCGCATCCTCAACAAGGACACTCCTAACAAATGGGCTTACGATGCCATCGTATATTGGAACGTGGAGAAGAAGCTGAAGAAGAACTTCTATGTCATCAAGGAGAGCCTCGGCGGCACAGCCATCGATACCCTCTGCTCCAGCACCAATGGTGAGTACTGGAACGCCTCACCAGAATATCTCGCCAAGAACACAGCTTCCGACAAGGGTGGCAAGAGCCTATTGAAAGCCTTCACAGAGAACATCGGGGCTTGCATCGATAATCAACTGAGCAAACTGCCTGAGGGCTACGACATCAAGTTCATGCTTTGGCACCAAGGTGAGAGTGACCGTCATCAAGCCAAGAACTATTACAAGAACTTGAAGCAGATGATTACCTACATCCGCACTTACCTCGTAGAAAAGACGGGTAACAAGAAGTATGCACAACTCCCTATTATAATAGGTGGTATCTCACACAAGAGCAAGCAATGGAGCCAAGGCGTAGAAAATGCACAGCACCAACTTGCCAAGGAAGACAAGAACATCTATGTGGTGGATGTGCCTAACGCCAGCCTTCGCAGCGACGTACTCCACTTCGATGCAGCGGGAGCGCAAGAGTTGGGCAACAAGATGTTCCAGCTCATCGAGAAACAGAAGCTATTGAAATAAATAGTTTTTCAACTTTACATTATTTCTTCACCACCAGTTTCTTCACTCCCTTCTGCAAGTCAGCCTGCACATCGTTGATACTTTCGTTCTTCACATCAATGAGCATCATGGCTGGTCTGTACTCAGGTTTCATGGTACGGAAGGTAACGTTGTTCACCTCCAAGCCATCCACATGGCGAGCAAACAGGCCATAGGCGGGAGTCTCCTTGGCAAACTTGGCCTCTGGGTAGTTCTTGCCTTGCTCACGATACTCTCGCTTGGCAAGCTCTGCCTTGCCACCGCCACGGAACTGCAACTGGATGTTATTGAGAGAGATGTTGCGAAGAGGCTCGCCAGGCATACCGGTCACGATGATGCCAGCCAAGGAATCGACATCATTTGCCACCATGTTAGAAATCATGATGTCACGCCCTGTAGAAACTGTAGTGCGTTCCTTCGGACCACGGTTTCTGCAACCAGTGGTGATATAGATAGGATAATGATGCACATGGTTCATCGTGATGTTGCTCACGGTGATGTTCTCCATGATGCCCTGGTCCACTTCCTCGAAAGCCAAACCGCTACTATACATAAAGGTGCAGTTGCTCAACGAGATGTTCTTATAACCACCGTTAGACTCCGTTCCGAGTTTGAACCTTCCACATACCCAGCTTACAGGCTCAGGAATATAGCTTCCATTGAGCAAGGAACCGAGTTTATAACCAGTAATGATACAATTGGTAATGGCGATATGCTCTGTAAGTACAGGTTTCTTGAGCGCATACGAGCTTTTCAGCACCAAGGCATCGTCACGAGGGGTGTTAATCTTACAGTTGGAAATCGAGAGATACTTGCAGCAGTCGATGTCGAAACCGTCACGGTTGGTATCGATGGTCACGTTATCCACCATTCCGAGTTCACATCCCGTCAAGATGATACCAAAGTGACCACCACGATAGATGGTGACATCACGAATCAAGATATTACGACAGAGCTTCAAGGCGATTGCCTTATCACCTGTGCCGATGTTACCACCATTCAACACGCCAGCATTCTCGGTATCCTTCTTGGTCAAACCCAGTCCATCTATCATGCCACGTCCCGTGATAGAAACATGTTCTTGACCAATGGCATAAATCAGACTATTTTGGAAATAAGTATGTCCGCCATCTTGATAAGCAGGGCCTACCCACTCCTCTGCCTCGTCGTATGCCTTCATCGAGGCAGGGGCTGCGAGGATTTTCGCACCAGCGGAGATATGAAGCTCCACATGACTTTTCAGTCTGATACTACCACAGAGATAAGTGCCAGCAGGAAGCACCACCCTGCCACCGCCATGCGCCACACAAGTATCAATAGCAGCATTGATGGCTTGGTGGTCGAGCGTCTTGCCGTCGCCCTTCGCACCAAAGTCCTTTACATTATAATCTACCGATGAGGCGTGAGCCACTAGCCCAACCATCATCAAAAACACAATTAGTATTTTCCTCATGATTTGTAGTTGTTTGTTAGTTTTTGCCCATAAACATCACAACGCCGAAATATCCAGCATTGGATTTTGCTGCAAAATTAAACAATATTCTATACGAACCACAATGGTTTTCATTCACTTTTTATGGTTTATGTACAATAATTATGCTATTGTCCAATCCTCAATGCTTCTTTGGTCTTCCGAGAAATTGATACTCACTTTCACGACCTTTCGACCATCATCGGCAAAAGCCTTGGCATAGTCCTTGTCGCCGATTTGCGTCATAGCCGTATCGGCAGACTTCTTGTACTTCAACTCGAAGATGAAAATACTTTGCTCAGTCTTGAGCAACAGGTCAATTCTTCCATCCGAAGTGGCATGTTCCACCCTCACATCTTCGCCGAGCATCGTGAAGATGGTGAACATCACAGCCTGATAATGACGCTCATTGTTGTTGATTATCGTATATGGGAACTTATCATAGAATGCCTTCAAATGAGGCATGAATGCTGCCATATCATCACCTATTAGCACATTTTTGGAATAAGCATACACGATGGCATCATACTTGTTCATATCTTCTGCCGTATAATACCTGACGAGACTTTCCGAATCGACGAGGACGACTCAGAAAATGAAACTTGGCATAGTGAGCCAGCTGATAGACGACAGCCGTCTTGTCAGCATAGAAGTAATTCCCCTTCACTATTTCGGAGAAAGTCTGTATTCCCAAAGGATATCTCTTTGAAGCCATAATCCAACATTTTTATAATCTTGGCACAAAGATACGACAAATATTTGAAAAAAAGAATATTCGATAACAATATTTATCCTAGAGCACGCTTTATCATAAGAGCAAACCTAGGAAATGGCTATGATTAACTATTATATCGTTAACAAATGTAATAAAACATAGAAGATTCGCAAAGTTTTTGTATCTTTGGAGGCAAATTAAGTATTATGGCAAAGAAAACAAAACAGAAAATACAATTGATAGAAGGAGTGGATCCAGGTCTGTTTGGTCAGAAGTACTCCAGCCGAGATTATAGATACGAAGAATCTTGGGGGAAGAACCAGTTTAATAGTTCTTTCCCTGCTTCACTTGTAGCCTATATGAGTAGCAAGGGATTATCGCCAATCTTTATCTGTACCAACAAAAAGAATGAAATAGTACATAAACCTATTTCAGCAACAGAGCTATTAGGAATAGACCCTTTAAGCGAAGATGCCTACTATGATTACGAGGCGGGATATTATCCGTACGAACAATATTATACGGCTAGTAAAAAGGAGAAAATAGACTTGGTGATGATAAATCGCTCCAACTCTACTCCTCTCAGTGGTCTTGAAGTCAAACTAACCACACTTCCAGACAATACGACAAAAGAATTACCAGATACAGAATATGGTAGCGAAATTGTTGTTCGTTCACCTACCATCTTATTTGTAGCTTGCAGTATTTGCGCATGTTACGACTCCCCCAAGGGAAAAATGAAATTGCATGATATGCTAAATACCATTGGAGAAGAAATAAGAGATTGGGGAGAAATAAGACAGGTTGCCCCTCATTACGAAGCCATCAAGCAAGCTATTCTTAGCGTTTCT
>DBLF01000010.1 GCA_002297965.1 Candidatus Segatella papionis | reverse complement strand
TCTATTTTTGGCGATGATACCCATAGTGGTAGCCATAATGATACCCATAGTGATACCCATAGCGATAACCGTAACGTCCACCAGCCTTAGTGGCGTTGAGGATAAGGGATATATGCTTGTATTTACCATTCTGCACATCGGCCTCCAACTCACCCAAACGCTTGCGCTCATACAAACCGGCTCTCACTACAAACAGGGTTCGATCGGCATAACGCTCTATGATGTCGGCGTCGGCAAGTGTCTCAGAAGGAGGACAATCTATCAAGATGAAGTCGTATCGAGGGCGAAGTTCCTCCAGGAGCTTTGGCAGACGATTGCTCGAAAGCAGTTCTGTAGGATTAGGAGGAATGGTGCCCACTGGCAGGATGTCGAGCGTTGGGTATTGTCCTGGTCGATATAGAAGCTGTTCGATATCGTCGCTTTTCTCTGCTAGGTAGTCGGAAAGTCCTTGTTTCTGCGAACAGAACAAGTTGGAGGCAGAGGCATGGCGCAAGTCTCCATCGATGAGGAGCACTCGCTTGCCTGAGATGGCAAGTGCCAAGACCAAGTTGGTTGAAACGAAGGTCTTACCAGACCCCTCATAATTAGAGGTCACGATATATACGTTTTTCTCACCGTGGCGAGAGGTCATAAACTCCATATTGGTGCGGATATAGCGGAAAGCCTCGTTCACCAAGTCTTGCTTGTCGGGCTGAACCACTAATCGCCTATTAGTATGCTTATGCCCACGAAGGGATAATGAAAGACCATGGTGCATACCTTTGTTGTATAGCGGAATATCGCCTATGAGCGAAAGCACCGTTTTGTGTTCGATGTCATATTTATCGCGCACGGTATTGTCAAGGCTTTCTCTGATGAAGAGAATGACAGCAGGTATCAGCAAACCACAAGCGACTGCCACCAAGAGTATGAGGTGCTTGTTTGGTGAGGTTGGGTCTGCACTGCCGTGTGGCATGTCTATCATCTGTGTGTTGACCGAGGAGTAAGTCATACTTAACTCGTTCTCCTCCTTCTTCTGCAGCAAGTAGAGATACAGGTTTTCCTTCACCTTCTGCTCTCGTTCCACGCTCACCAAGTGCTTGGCTTGGTTAGGATTGGAACTAATCTTGGAATTGGCCTCGCCATTATATCCCTCCAATGCCTTGAGCTGGATTTCCAAAGTCTTGATTTGGTTCTCCATGGTTGCCAGAATGTTCTTGCGCACATCGGCAAGTTCAGCCTCCTGCTTGATGATAAGCGGGTTCTGCGAGGAAGTGCCCACCATGTTGTTCTTCAACTGTAGCAACATGGTGTTATATTGGTTGATTTGCGCCTCGGCCACCTGGTTGTTGATGCCAGAGTTGGTAGGCAGCAACTGATGGCGGGTGGCCTTGTCTTTCAAAATACCGAGTATATACTGTGCCATAGAGCACTGGCTAGTGAGTCGTAGAATGTCAGCGTCCGACTGGCTCTGCTGCTCCAAGTATATATCGCTCACACGGTCCAGGTCGGTAATCTTATTGCGCATCTTAAACTTGGAGATGCTGTCATCCACCACGCCCAAGTCTTTCTCCAGCAACTTCAAGCGCCCCTCTATAAAGTGCGAGGTACTTAGCGTAACCTGGTTCTTGTCTTCTATCCATTGTTCATTATAAACCTGCATAATGGTGTTCAACACCTTTTCCGCCACCTCTGGCGAAGGATTGGTGTAGGTCAGGTTGATGATGGTGGATTTCTCGTTGTCGATGGTTGCCTTCAGATTTCTCTGTATGCCCTCCGCCATATGGATGGCTTCTTGTCTATTGGCAGGCTTCATCACTCGCTTTGCCACTTCCACCAAAACTTGCAACGAGGTAAACTGGCGCTGCACATTCACCACATTGGTGGTTTGCGTAACCAGTCCCAAGTCATTGAAGTCGTTGTTGTCATTTTTGGAGTTTGCATTCTTGCCCAGGGTTTCCTGCTTGACGAGCACTGCCACCTCACGAGTGTAGAGGTTGGGCGACATTATCAGATAGCCACACGCCAATCCGATGCAAACCAGCAGCGATACGAGAAACCAATTCCAATGCGCCACACACAGATACCAAAGGTCGGTGACGGAAAGGATATCTTCGGCCTGCTTACGCTCCGTATTATTGATAGTATTATCCATTTTGCTTTACTTTACGATTAATGCTGTGATGGTGGTCAGCAGCGATGCGATAGAAATCCAGATAGACGGATTGTTGAAGGTGTTGCCTGTGGCATTAGACTCTCGCTTACGCTTATTGTTAGGCGAGACATACACCAAGTCGTTCTGCTGCAGATAGTAGGCTGGCGAATTGAGCACCGCCTGCATATTAGTCAAGTCAAGCTGATAGATTTGGTTCTCTCCATCCACTTGACGAGTTACCAGCACGTTGCGTCGGTTGCCATTGATGGTGAGGTCGCCAGCGCTTGCCAAGGCATCCACGATGGTGAAATGATCCTTATTGATGTCTAGATGGCCCGCCTTGTTGACCTCGCCCAATACATTGATTCCCATGTTCACATATTCCACGGTCACGATAGGGTCGCTCACCAGTTCTCGGGCAATCAGTCGGTCTTGTATGTATTGCGCCACCTCCTTGCGGGTCTTTCCTCCAACGGAAATCTTTCCCAAGACAGGGAAGTCGATGGTGCCTTGCTCATCGACAGTATAGGCAACCAACTGCGTATAGCCTGAGGTAGTCTTGCCAGCCACGGTCTTGGGTAGTACGGAAGCTCCTAACACCAGATTGGAGTTGGTGGCAGAAAGCGTAAATTGCTGTTCCAGCATTGGGTTTGAGCTATTCACCACAATGTTGATTTTGTCTTCAGGGCGCAATCTGAGTTGCTGCTCTGCCTGTACAGCCATACCGTTCAACAAGGACGCATCCTGAAAGTAAGTGATGTCCTTTGGTGTGGAACAAGACGACAAGCCTGCTGATACCAAGCTAATCAGAATGCCCATCATGAAGTTACGACTGTGTTTATTCAATTTCATACCTATTGTTTATTTTATATTTCTAAATTTTGAGCCTTACGATTCTGAAAAACATACTTATCCTTCTCTCAAAGCCTTTGCAGAAAGGCCTCGGGTATATAGGCGGTAGCCACCGAGAGCATGTTTGCGATGACAAGCCCCACTCGCTGCTGTCCCTTGTAACGAATCACCTTGCCTTCCACTCCCTTGAACTTACCTTCCACCACACGGGCCATCTCCCCATGTTGAAACTTGGGAATCTTTCGGTTGGATATAATAATGTTCTTTTCTTTCGACTCGCAGATGATACGAAAGGCATTCATCTGAGAGTCTGGCACAGTGAGAGGAGTCTTCACCTCCGCGGTGCCCTCTTTGTAATAACGATAATAAAAACGGAGAAAAGGGAGATTGACGTTGTCGAAAACAAAGGTTTTCAAATTCTCTTCCGTGCCATAGGCGAAGAAGATATTAGAGATAAGTGACTTTTCTACAAACTTACGCTTGCCCTGTGATATTTTACAGATGCGTTCTATGGGCAAGTAAGCCTTGCATCCTTTGGCTACTAAATAGTCGTAAGCTTTCTTTTCCTGCCCGTATGTGGTACGAAGCACATACCATTTTGAGTCCTGTTTTTTAGGATAAGGGGGGGTGGTTGTGGACATAGTGGGTGGACACCCAAGTTTTGAATTCTCTGCATATTTACTGTTTCGAATTTCTGGGAGGACATCGGGTGTAACCCCAATGCTATCGGAGAACTTTTTGTCTCCTAGATGTTTCGCATCGATAGACATCAATGACTTTTTATTATAACTCTCCTTACAAGCAATATATTTGCTGCGGATATATCACGATGCAAAGGTACAAAAAAAATGGCACCTATGCTACAAGAATGTGGAGTTTTCTTATCTTCTTAACATCTTTTGTTTTTATTTCTGAGTCCACTAGAAAAAGTCAGAGCACTATCAATCAGAAAGCAAAATAGCAAAAAACAAGCCAAAGGCTGACTTTTAACCCATATAACAGTAGCCTTAGACGAGATCTTTGCTATTATAATTCTATGAAATCTGCGAAAAATTTACTTCAGCCCGTCGGCATCGCCGGTGGTCTTCAGTCCGTTGCTCTTGTCGCGAGGTGTAATCTTCACGTTCTTCGCCACGGTGTTCTCGATGACATCGGTCTTGAAAGCCATCTTCTTGTCGGTGCAGGTAATCTTCTCGAAGGTGAAGTCCACGAGGCGATACTTGTCGCTCGTGCCCACGTCGAAGAAGTTGTCGCAGTCCATCTGGATGTTCTTCATCGTGATGTTGTTGCACTGGCTCAAAGGCATGTCCTTGCGATCGCCGGGCTTGAAAAACTGGGTCCATGGGCGAATCACGAGGAAGCTGCCTGTGGTGCCCTGGATGTTATCCACGGTTACGTACTCGTAGTGCTGAGGCGTGTCGGGACGCATCTTCAGCCAGAGCACACGCTGTGCCTTATCTACCTTGATGTTGCGGAGCACGATGTTGCGGTCGTTGAGGCTCTCGCTTCCCAGGGTCAGGCATCCATGCACGGTTCCGTAGTGGCAGTTTTGGATGAGCACATTATATACAGGTCCGTTTTCAGGCGCTTTATCAGCCCAAGTACCCTTGCCGCCCTTGATGGCGATGGCATCGTCGTTAACGCTCATATAGCAGCCGTTCACCAAAACGTCGTGGCAAACGTCGATGTCGATGGCATCGCTGCTCGGTGCCTTGATGCCCTGGGTAGGAGCGAAGATGTGGCAGTCGAGGAAGCGCACGTGGTCGCAACGATAGATGTGGTTGGTCCAGAAAGGACTGTTCTGGATATGCACATCCTGTAAGGTTACGTTCTTGGAGTTGCAGATATAGACGAGGCGAGGGCGCTGGGCATCCTTGTTGGTACACTGGCGGTTCCAAGTACGACGAATCCAAAACTCCTCCCAGTAGTGGTGACCGTTGCCGTCGATGGTACCAGGACCTGCGATGGTAAAACCGTCGCACTTGTCGGCATTGATGAAGGCAGAGAAGTATTTGCAAGTCTCGCCTTCGATGCGAGTTTCCAGCACAGGGAAGTTGGCGATGCGGTCGCTGCCTTTCAGTTTGCCACCTTCCGATACATAGAGATGGGTTTTCGGACGGAAGAAGAGGGCACCGCTCTGATAGGTTCCCTGAGGGATGACGATGACGCCACCGCCCTCCTGAGACGCACGGTCGATGACCGCTTGGATGGCCTGGGTCTGAATCAAGGTGCTGTCGCCCTTCACGCCGTAGTCGGTGATGACGTATTTCTTGCCGAGGGTATCGACGTTCACCTTCTGTATGTTGCCGAACCAAGCGTCCATCTTTGTGCCGTCTGGCCAAAGCTCGGTCTTGGCTTTCTTGTTCTTGGCTTGTTTTTTTGCGGCGTTGGCGCTCAGTGGCGAGAGAGCCACCAAGCAAGCCATGAGCCAAATGTATTTCTTCATCATTATTATTTTTTCTTTCTATTCGCAATCTTCTTTGTTGTTGCAGCTGGAGTATTTTGCAGTTTGTAATACTCCACGGCTCCGAGCAGGAGGCAACCGGTGCCATAGTCCTCGAAGTCTGGCACGGAGGTGAAGGTGACTGGCTGACCAGCCGCAGGGTCCTTGCCCGTGCCCTGGTTGTAGCCGATGAATCCATCCTCGTGTACAGATGCGGCGAGAGCCTTCCAAGCCTTGTCCATTGCCTTCTGATAGGTGGCTCTTGGCAGGATGCCCTGCTGCACGCCCCAAGCCATGCCATAGAGGAAGAGACCTGTGCCCGTCATCTCTGGGCCGCCATAGTTGGCTGGGCAAACGAGGCTTACGTTCCAGTAGCCGTCCTCGCGCTGGCATTTCAGGATAGCCTTGCTCATCAATATGAAATCGTTCTTGAGATACTGGTAGTATTTGTCGGTCTTGGGCAGGGTCTGCATCACTCTTACCAGGGCGGCATATACCCAACCATTGCCACGGCTCCAGTAGCAGTTGCTGCCGTCTTTTTCCTTGTAGGGTGGCACATAGTCCTTGTCTCTCCACCAGAGTCCTTCCTTCTTGTTGAAGAGTCCGCCAGCCAGGGTGTCGCGGCTCCACTTGTAGGAGTTTATCGCATAGTCCAGGTACTTGCGCTCGCCCGAAATCTTGGCATACTTGGCGTAGGCGGGCATCGCCATTTGGATGGCGTCGATCCAAGTCCAGTAGTTCACTCGGCGTGTGCCCATCTGATGGTCTAGGTTCGCCTTCACCTGGCTCAGGTCCTTCTTGCCGCCCGTCTGCACATAGCGGTCCATGTAAGTTTGCTGGCAGCACTGGTTGTCGGCATCGGTGTCGTTCACGCTTCCACGAGCCGTCCACTTGTGGTAGTCTGCCCACTGGTCGGTGTAGTCTAGGTAACGCTGCTCGGGGTCTATCTCGTAGAGTGCCATCAATCCCTCGTAATATACGGCGCGAGTCCAGAGGTTGCTCGTGCGTTTCTTCTTCACGTAAGTGTCGATGGTAGGGTCGCTGTACTTCGTCATGAAGTAGTTGTTGGTGCGATGGGCCACCTCCAAGATTTCTTGCTGTAATGCAGACTTGCTGGTTTGTGCAGATTTGTTGGTCTGTGCAGATTTGTTGGTCTGTGCAGACTTTGCAGCGCCTTGGGCTGAGATAGATGTCAAGCCCATCACGGCGAAAATTGTTGTTAAGATTAGCTTCTTCATTTGAATTCTATATTCATTTTTGTTTATTTGATTTCTATTAATTTCACGTAGCTGTTCAGTCCGCTAGGCACAGGCTTCCAGTCCTCGTAGGTGGTCTTCTTGTAGTTGATGTCCACCACGTTGATTTCCTTCATCTTGCGCCATTTCACGCCCTCGCGGTCTAGTTCGGCGATGCGGTTGGCTGGCAGGTTGGTCACCTCGATGCGTATGGTGTTCTTTCCCTTTATCAAGGTGTTCTCGCAGTTGAGCGTGTAAGGCACAGCCCAGGCGCATCCGATATACTGACCGTTGATATAGACGCGGGCACTCTCCCTGACGTCACCCAGGTCTATCGCCCATTGCTTCTTGGCGTCTTCCTTCGACAGCTTGAAGGTGGTCTCATATACGCCCGTTCCCATCGTCACTTTTGCCTTGTCGCTGAGTCCCTCCCAAGTCTTCAGTCCGTTCAGCTTGTATGTCTCTCCCACCTGTGGTGCCTCCTCGATGAACGAGAGGTTCCAGGTGAGGGGTGTGAGGTCTATCTTGCTGCCCGCCGCAGCTACCTGCGGCTCGATGCCGATAGGCTTCACGTCAGGGCCGAGGTTCCATTCGCTGATAGGCTTGCTGGAGGTGATGAGGATGCGGCTCTCGCCACTTCTCATAATCAGTTCCACGCCCTTTTCGCCGAATCGGGCGTTGTGATACTTGCCGGTCATTGGGTTGTACCAGATGCCGTTCTGTTCGCCGTCGGCCAGTTGTACCCAGGTGTCGTAGTCCTGGTTGGTGAGGTTGGCGATGAAGTAGTGGTGTCCCACGCTGTTCACGCGCCTTATCATCTTCAGTCCCAGCTGTTTCTTCAGCATCTCTGGGTTGGCGGCCTTCTTCATGGCCTCCTCGTCGTCGCCCTTGATAATCTTGGCTCCCTGCGCCTTGAGCTGTGAGATGTGCTGTATCACGTCGCTCGGCATGATGTTGTTGCCCGGGATGATGAGTCCCTTGTATCGGGTGCCGGCAGCCGTCTCTATCATGCCGTTCTTAAAGGTACACGTGCGTAGGTACTTGTCGCTGATGTAGTCGCAGTCGAATCCCGCCTTGTCGATGTCGAGTATCACCTTGATGAATTCCGGTGCCTTCTTCGCCATCGAGTGGATGTCGAATTGCATGAGCCAGTTCTTGGTGTCCTTGCGCCACATGTCTCTTACGGGCAGATAGACCAGGAAGTCGTTGTCTGAGCGTCCCCATTGCAGGTAGGTTTGGCAGCGGGTGATGTACTTCATCAGTTCGGGTGCGTCTCGCCAGATGCTGTTCGTGGGGCTCATATCCACCGAGGCGTAGAATTTCCATCCTGGCCATGGGTCGTCTTTTGGCGAATAGGCTGTGCCATGGAAGAACATGTGGTTTACGCCGGCGCAGAACATCAGGTCCATGTCGGGCTTCATTTGGCTCAATGAGGTGCGGAAGTGCTCTGTGAGCCAAGTGAAGGTTTCGCTCGATGTGTATTTCTTGCCCGTGATGTGGGCGGCAGAGGGAGCGTATTTCAGCATGCTCAGGTCGCTGAAGTTGGGGCGTGTCATGCCCGGGTCCTTGCGCAGTCCCTTGATGCCGAAGTCGGTGAGTCCGAAGCCCTCGATTTCGGGTATATCAACGGCGGCGTAGCAGTCGATGAGGTTGGCAGGCGAACCGTGCGCCTGATTGCGTGTGATGGCGCTTCGGCGGTTGGCCCACTTGGTCCATTGCTCGGTGAAGTTGTGCAGTAGCATCTCGCCCAGGGTCTCGCGGTAGTCGCTCACCACCTCGGCGTCGCCGTCCAGGAACTCGGGAAACTTGTCTTGCATCTTGTATCCGTGCATCTTCTCGAACTCGTCGAGCAGGGTAGGGGTCCAGTTGGCTCCATACACCTCGTAGCTATCATTGAAGAAGGTATGCGGATAAGGCGTCTTCGAGGCCACGAAGGCACTGTCGATGTGCTGTAGGTAATGAGCCACGGCGGTGGAGTCGAAGTGGTCGATGACGTAGCCCTCGCCTCCCGGTGCGGCACGCTTCACCTTCTGTCGGGTGCGGCTCTCGTAGAGTGCGATGACTCGCTTCTTCTTCGCGTCGTCTGCCACGGGGTAAGCCTTGATCACCTTCAGTTTGGCGAACTTGCGTTCCTTCTGTGGCACGTCAAACTGGATGTCCATCAGCTTTTGTTTCACATCCACGATGGTATCCACGAATACCGCCTTGCATGCCGCCTCGTTGATGGGCACCCATGGTCCGCCGAAAGGCCATCCCGTGCCCGTTGCCATGTCGGTCTCGATGCCCACCTGCTTGTTCTCCTGTTGCACAAACTTGAGCATGTCCATCCATCGGGGCGAGAGATACGGGATTTCGTTCTTGTCGTTTCCCTGCACGCCATAGATAGGCGTTATCTCTACCGCTCCCACGCCCGCCTTGGCATATTCGTCGAGGTTCCACTTCAGGTTTTCCTTATCCACGGCAGAGCCTAGCCACCACCATCTCAGTCCGGGCTTGGCCTCCTGAGTAGGGGTGGGTAGCAACTGTGCTTGCGCTGGTGCTGCAGCGAGCCATGCCAGTGCAAAGGATAGTCCTATGAATTTCGTCTTTTGTAATTTGTTCATCGTATGTCTGGTTTTTAAGTTTCTGATGATGTTATTATTTACACGGCACAAAGATACGGAAAAAAAGCCAAAGGAATATGTCTAATTGTTCTTAAAAAAGTAAAATAGTACAAATATGCTAGCAGAATTATCAAAAAATAAGGATTGTGGGCGGTAGAATTGAATTTTGAAATTTAAAAGTCCTTTCACAAAACTCCTATTCTTTTTGTGATACAGGGAGTTAAGTGTGAAAGGACTTTTTGTATGCTACAGTGTTGACGCTTATTTTGCTATTGCAATGCTTTTCTAGAGAAATGTACATTAATAAGAAGCAGAAAGGGAAGAAAGAAGTTTGTCTTGAGAGAGAAAATACCTGTCTTTTGAGGAAAAGTAACGTTTCATTCGTGTTGGTTGACTAGGCTCGTCTATATGGCTGACTAGGCTCATCCTTATGACTGACTATACTCATCCTTATGGCTGACTATAGTCAGCCAATACCAAAGAAGCATCTTTTCTCCTTCATTTCTCCTCTTCTTCTTCCTCTTCTTTAGTTTTCTTCTTCCTCTTCTATTTGCTAGTCTTGATTAATCTACTCTCTCCTTTTTATTGAACTCAACAAAAAATGCCTTCACACTAAATCTGTTGAATATAAGCGTGATAGCTAAACTTGTGAAAGGAAAGTTATTCATATTTTGAATGTTAGAATGGACTTCTTTTAGGGGGATTTTTTTTGATTATCAAAACTCATAGCCTAAATATCAAAAGAAAAGGTCGGGGATGGGAGGGATTTATTACCTTTGCAGCGAAATTAAAAATAAACAACTGATAAATCAGAAGTAGAAACGACTGAGGATTCAGAGATAAAAATAACTGATTTTCGAAACAAGCTAAAAACAATATCAAAAATGAGCAGTGTATTAGAAGGTCGTCCTGCCTTGAAGAAGGAGGTCGATAAGATAGCAGAAGTAGCCGGGTATCTCTGGCAGAACGGTTGGGCGGAGCGCAACGGTGGCAACATCACCGTGAACATCACCGACCTAGTGGATGATGAAATCAAGGCTTTGCCAGCCATCAGCGAGGTGAAGCAGATAGGCACAGCCCTGCCAGCACTGAAGGGATGCTATTTCTTCTGCAAGGGTACGGGTAAGCGTATGCGCGATTTGGCTCGCTGGCCTATGGACAATGGCTCCATCATCCGCATCCTGGACGATTGCGCCAGCTATGTCATCATCGCCGACAATCCTGTGATGCCTACATCCGAATTGCCTAGCCACCTCAGCGTTCACGCTCGTCTCATCGAGAAGGGCTCTAACTATAAGGCCACCGTCCACACGCATCCTATCGAGTTGATAGCCATGAGCCACAACCCTAAGTTCATGGGCAAGGACGTGTTGAGCAACTTGCTCTGGAGTATGATTCCGGAGACCAAGGCTTTCTGTCCGCTGGGCTTGGGCATCGTGCCTTACCAGTTGCCTGGCAGCCTGAAGCTCGCCGAGGAGACCCTGAAGGAGCTGGAGGATTATGATGTAGTGATGTGGGAGAAGCATGGTGTCTTCGCCAAGGGATTGGATGTGATGGATGCCTTCGACCAGATCGACGTGCTCTCTAAGAGTGCCAAGATTTACATCGACTCCAAGTGCATGGGATTCGAGCCTGCTGGTATGAGCCAGGAGGAAATGGCGGAGATGACCAAGGCATTCAATCTGCCAAGATAGTCTCCCTTAATAAGTATAAAGAATAGGTTTATCAGGCATATATTTATAGGTTAAGATTGTAAAAAATAAGCCCCCGGACATTGTGAAATGTTCGGGGGCTAAATATTTTATGCATTTTGTATATGCATTTATGCAAGATATCTTAGTCTGTGTGACAAAGAAAACTTAGTCCATGTGGAAGAGTTCTTCCAATGGAATGCTTATTGGCGAATTGTCGGGATTCACCTCCATGATGTCCGCCATCATATCCCACCATTTCTGGGTGATAGGATCCACGTTGGTGGTGTCCTGGCTATTGGTGTCGCTGTCGCACTTCTGAACGGCAAAGAGCAGGTTGGTGTCCTTGTCCCAGAAGATGCTGTAGTCGCTCACACCCTGATCCTTAATCATCTGTTTCAACTCTGGCCAAATCGCAGCGTGGCGCTTGGCATACTCCTTCTCGCATCCCTTCTTGAGATACATCTTAAATGCAAATCGTTTCATGATACTCAATGTTAAATTTATAATTTGTCATTTATAATTTATCGTTTAAATCAGCTGTGGCAGGAAGCTTGAGATAATCAAGACGATGATGCCAATCACCAAGGTTACGATGGTCTTCTGTGAGCAGCCCTTCCATTCCTTCAGGATGATACCCCAAACATTGGAGAACACCACGTTGAGTGCCATCAAGATGCAGAACGACAAGGTCATGAGGGTAGGGGATTCGGTGAGGAATCCTTTGCCCAGTGACAAACCGAAGAACTGGCTGTACCACAAGGCTCCTGCCAAGGCGCAAAACACGAGGTTGTTGCCCCAAACCTCCTGCTTCTTGTAGTCGTCCCAAGTATGGTTCTTGCTGTTCTGGTAGAAACAGTAGATGGCATTGGTGACGAAACCGCCAAGGGTTACGAGGAAGGTGGCAGGGAGGGTCTTATACATATCCGGTGTCAAAGTGCCGAAGTTGATGTCGGCTCCAAAGGCTAGACCTACGTTGAAGCAGCCGCTCATGAAGCCAGCCAAGAGGGCGATGGCCAATCCCTTAGGAAAATTAAAGTCCTTGACTGCCGCCTTCTTCTCTTCCTCTGATAATGATGAGGCTTTCATCGAGCCAGCTATGCCGATGATGGCGATGCCGATGAGGGTTACCACCACGCCGAGTATCACGCTGAAGGTGAGCGAAGAGAGGGCGTCCATCTCAGGGAAGAAGATATTGAGCAGCACAGGACCCATGATGGTTCCCAAGCCCGCACAAGTTCCGAGGGCGATGCTCTGACCAAGAGCTACACCCAGGTAGCGCATGGAGAGGCCGAAGGTCAAGCCTCCCACGCCCCAAAGCACACCGAAGAGCAGGGTCATCGCCACATTGAAGCCGTATCCATCGAATAATTCGAAGAAGGAATGGCCCTCTGGCACGGCGAGCATAGCTCCCAAGAAAGGTAATAGCAGCCAAGCGAAAACACCCTGAACCACCCAGTAGGATTCCCAGCTCCAATCCTTGATCTTGTTGATAGGAACATAGCAGCTAGACTGGCAGAAGGCTCCGATGGCTATGATTAAAAGTCCAATGATTATTTCCATAATTATAAAATTAAAAGTGAAGAGTGAAGAACGAAGAGTGAAGAATTCATATGCTTATGTAGCTATAAGACTATTGAATTCTTCGTTCTTCACTCTTCGTTCTTCACTTAATTAACCTCTCTTAGCGAGAACCTCAGCCTCGTACTTCTCGATGTCTGCGATGTACTCCTCGCCAACAGGGATGTTGTGCTTCAAGTTGAAGTAATCATATACGGCACCGAATGGCAATGTCT
>DBLF01000109.1:26750-31988 GCA_002297965.1 Candidatus Segatella papionis | reverse complement strand
AATGATTGTTTTACAGATTTAAAAAGCAAAGAAAATGAAGAAATTAGTTTTAATGTTCGTAGCTATCGCAGCTATCTCTTTCGCATCATGTGGTAACAAAACAGCTCAGAACACAGCTTCTGCTGATTCTGACACAGCTCAGGTAGATACAACTGCTGCTGACACTGCTGCTGCTGATACAGCTGCTGCTGATTCTGCTAAGTAATTTAGAATTACTTACGAACGAAAAATGAGAGAAACAACCGCTGGACTTCGGTCTGGCGGCTTTTTCGTTTTTATACCCCCCTGGTCTCTTCTTGTACCCCAGTTCCTTCTTTTTATGCCTTGTTCTTTTTATACCTTGTTCTTTTTATGCCTTGTCCTTTTTATCCTGACCTCTTCTGTTCCTCATTTTCCTCCTCTACGTCTTTTTCCTTTTCCTTTTACTATTTCCTCCTTCTTTTGTTTTTATATGTTTGGAGCAAACAAGGCTTTATGAGTAAAAAAGACCTCTAATAATTTGCTAATTTCGAATAAATTGTTTACCTTTGCCATGTTTTAAATATATAAGATAATAATAAGGATAATTATATGATAGATTCAAGTGCCTTCCAAGGCAAAAAGGCAGCATACTATACATTGGGCTGTAAACTCAACTTTTCGGAAACTTCCACTTTCGGCAAGATGCTCGAAGATATGGGCGTGGTAACGGCGCAGAAAGGGGAGAAAGCCGACATTTGCCTCATCAATACTTGCTCGGTAACCGAGGTCGCCGACCATAAGTGTCGCCAGGCGATTCATCGTATGGTGCGTGAGAACCCAGGGGCGTTTGTCATTGTCACTGGCTGCTATGCGCAGTTGGAGTCGGAGAACGTGAGCAAGATAGAGGGGGTGGATTTGGTGTTGGGAGCCAATGAAAAGGCCAACTTGATACAATATCTCAGCGATGCCTGGGCACAGAAGTTTGCCGCCGAAAATGCATTGCATCAGCACCATAGTGTGAAGACCAAGGAAATCAAAACTTTCCAGCCTTCTTGCTCCCGTGGTAACCGTACCCGCTATTTTCTGAAAGTGCAAGATGGATGTAACTACTATTGCACCTATTGTACCATTCCTTTTGCCCGTGGCAACTCTCGTAACCCTAGCATCGAATCGCTGGTGGCGCAGTGTGAACAAGCAGCTAGCGAGGGAGGTAAGGAAATCGTCATCACGGGTGTGAATATTGGCGACTTCGGGCAGACCACGCATGAGCGTTTCATCGACCTCGTAAAGGCGATGGACCAAGTGGAGGGTATCAAGCGCTATAGAATCTCCAGTTTGGAACCAGACCTTTGCGATGATGAACTCATCGAGTATTGCGCAGGGAGCCGTGCCTTCATGCCTCATTTCCATATCCCTTTGCAGAGTGGAAGCGACGAGGTGTTGAAGTTGATGCATCGTCGTTACGACAAGGCCCTTTTCGCTCATAAGGTACACCTCATCAAGGAAAAAATGCCAGATGCCTTCATCGGCGTGGATGTGATGGTGGGGTGCAGAGGCGAGACCCCTGAGTGCTTTGAGGAGTGCTATGAGTTCTTGAAGTCTCTACCCGTTACGCAGCTCCATGTGTTCCCTTACTCCGAACGCCCAGGTACTGCAGCGCTCAAGATTCCGTATGTGGTGAGCGACAAGGACAAGAAGTTGCGCTCCAAACGCCTTCTGGAGTTGAGCGATGAGAAAACACAGGCGTTCTATGCCCAGTATATCGGTACGGAAGCCGAGGTGCTCTTCGAGAAGGCACCACGTGGCAAGGCGATGCACGGCTTTACCAGGAACTATGTGCGTGTGGAGCTTTCGCCAGCGTTGGCAAAGGAAGAATATGACAATCAGCTCATCAAGGTTCGCTTGGGTGGATTCAATCACGATAAGACAGCTTTGAGAGCGGAACTCTTTTGAAAGAATGTATTACAACGATTTTGGTACATGGATTCGGAAGCAGTTTCCTGATTTTCGAGTTCAGAAAATATCTATAGATGCGGGATTCTCTTGTCCAAATAGGGATGGGCAGATTTCGAGCGGGGGGTGTACATACTGCGATAACCGTACGTTTAACCCTAGTTATTGCGATCGTAGGAAGTCGATAACGGAACAGTTGGAGGAGGGCAAGGCTTTCTTTGCTCGGAAGTATCCCGACATGAAGTTTCTTGCCTATTTCCAAGCTTACACGAACACCTATGCCAAGGTTGAGACATTGAGGAAAATGTATGAGGAGGCTCTCCAGGTGGAGGATGTCGTGGGCATTGTGATAGGTACTCGTCCCGACTGCGTGAGCAATGAGCTTCTGGATTATCTGGAGGAACTGAATCGACGCACCTTTGTGCTCGTGGAATATGGTATCGAGAGCGCCAACGACGAAACCTTGCGTCGCATCAACCGTGGGCACGACTTCGCTTGTTGCCGTGGTGCAGTGGAGCGAACCCATCGTCGAGGTATCTTGACGGGTGGCCACATCATTATCGGACTGCCGGGCGAGGATGCTGCCGAGAGCTTGCGTCAGGCTCCTATCATCTCTTCTCTGCCCATCGACATCTTGAAAATTCATCAGATGCAAATCATCAAGGGCACCAAGTTGGCGCAGGAGTATGCGGAGCATCCTTTTCATGTTTACACCGTGGAGGAGTACATAGATGTCATCGTGAGATACATCCAGTTGCTTCGCAAGGACTTGGTGTTGGAGCGATTTGTCAGCCAGTCGCCTCAAGACTTGCTGATCGCTCCAAAATGGGGATTGAAGAACTATGAGTTTACCAATCTCCTCAACAATAAATTAAAAGAGTTATGGCAAAAGTAGCAATCGTAATATTAAACTGGAATGGAAGGCAGATGCTCGCCAAGTATCTGCCCAATGTGGTGGAGTACTCTCGCCAGGATGCGGAGGTATGGGTGGCAGACAATTGTTCTACCGACCAGTCGATGCTGCTTCTGGAAACACAGTTCCCGCATGTGAAGACCATCGTGCTGGAGCAGAACTTTGGTTTCGCAGAAGGGTATAATCGTGCGTTGAAGCAGATAGAGGCTGAATATTATATCCTCTTGAACAGCGATGTGGAGGTGTCGCATCATTGGCTCACGCCACTCATTGAGTTTATGGACTCTCATCCGCAGGTGGCTGCATGCCAGCCAAAGCTGCTTGCAGAGTACGATAAGGATCAGTTTGAGTATGCCGGAGCCTGTGGCGGGTTTCTGGACAAGTATGGCTATCCCTTCTGCCGGGGGCGTATCTTCGATACAGTCGAGCGAGACAACGGACAGTATGACTATCAGCAGGAAGTGCTTTGGGCTACGGGTGCCTGTATGATGGTACGTGCCGATGACTATTGGGAAGCTGGTGGACTGGATGGTCGCTTTTTCGCCCACAACGAAGAAATAGACCTCTGTTGGCGACTTCGCTTGATGGGTAAGAAAATCTTCTGTATTCCGGAGAGCGAAGTCTATCATGTGGGTGGAGGCACCTTGCCAAAGAGCAATCCGATGAAGACGTATCTCAACTTCAGAAATAATTTGACGATGCTTTACAAGAACTTGGATGACAAGGATTTGAAACGTGTTATGAGGATTCGTTGGTTCCTAGACTACCTTGCTGCATTCGAGATGCTGATATTGAAACACAACTGGGGGGACTTTTGGGCTATTTTCAGGGCACGCAAGGCGTACAAGGCTTGGCGCAGTGATTTCGCGGAAGACCGCAAGCGAATCCAAGCGACTAAGATAAAGGAGGAAATCCCTCAAGTATTCGATTGCTCCATCCTCTGGCAATACTATGCCAAGGGCAAGAAGTTCTTTTCTCAGCTATAAATCAGCTATAAAGCTTAAGTCCCTCTGAAAAACATAGGGAAGGATATAAGCTATAGAGGAGAACTTAAACTTTAGTGGAGAACTTAAGCTGTAGAGAAGAGCTTTGAACTATAAAGTTGAACTTTTCAAAACTATCAAATAAAAACGAAATCTATGATGAAAAAACAAATGAAGAAAAAACAAATTGCAGCAGCTTTTGCGTTGCTCCTTTCATTGGGAGTACAGGCGCAAGCTAACTTCAATGTTACGGTGTCAAATCCTTCTAAGACCGCCAAGAACGATGCGCCTGTGGTCATTGACATCACTAAATTAGGAGACATCGGCGATATTCAGCGTGCCGTAGTGACAGTGGATGGCAAGGAGATTCCTTCTCAGCTCGACGACACCGACCGAGACTGCACTAACGATGAGCTTTGCTTCTTGGCAGACCTCGGCAAAAAGGAAACCAAGACTTATCAGGTGCAGCTCTATCGTACAGGCGAACAGGCACAGTATCCAGCCCGTACCTTTGCTGAGCTTTGTCTTCCTAGCAAGAACAAGAAGCTCGCCAAGAATAAGCAAGATATTTACTTGCGTAGTATCTCGTTTGACAAGAAAACCAAGGATTGCTACCATTATGTACATTCTCATGGAGCCTGCTTCGAGAGTGATTTGATAGCTATGCGTGTCTATTTCGACAATCGTCAGACGATCGACCTTTATGGCAAAGTCAACAAGGGATTGGTTATCTTTGACACACAGTTCTATCCTTCCGAAGAGCAGTTGGCGGCTGGTTCTGGCGACGACTGCCTTTGGGTGGGCAATACCTATGGTCTTGGTGCCTTGCGAGGATGGGATGGTAAGGACCAGGTGCTCTTCAATGATGTGAAGTATCAAGAGCAGCGCATTATCTCCGAAGGCCCCCTTCGCGCTATCGTAGAGCTTGTGGATAATGGATGGGTGCCAGCGCCAGGATTGAAACCCGTCAATGCCACCATCCGCTATACGGTCTATGCGGGGCATCGTGACTTCGACGTTGATGTAACCTTCAATAGGGATGTGTCTGACTATCATTTCGCTACGGGACTCATCAACGTGAAAGGCTCTAGCGAATATGCCGATGGTAAGGGACTGCGTGGTTGTTACGGAAGCGACTGGCCTACCGGCAAGGATGATGGCAAGCATAAAGTCGAAACCGTGGGTCTGGGTATCTATGTGCCTCAAGCATCCCTCGTCAGTCAAGAACCAGCCAATAAGGATGTTTATACCCAAGTGGTGAAGCCTACGGGCAATAAGTTGAGCTATAAACTTGCCTACACCAGTGCCAACGAGACTTATGGGTTCAAGGGTGAAAAAGAGTGGTATCAGTGGTTGAAAGATTGGAAGAAGCGGATAGAGGAACCTGTCACGGTTTCTGTTTCAGCTATCATCCGATAGTATCAGCTG
>DBLF01000109.1:11532-26695 GCA_002297965.1 Candidatus Segatella papionis | reverse complement strand
TCAGCTGTCATTCGTTAGTATCAGCAATCATCTGGTAGTTTAGCAATCATCCGATTTCACTGCCAAAATGTTGCACAAATGGTCGATAGTGAGTAATTTGTAATAGTAAATGCCCACTATAGACCATTTGTTTAAAAAATATTTACCGAAAAGCTTTGTGTTTTAAATAATTTTTAGTAAATTTGCAGTCGTAACTAGAAGATTGTGAATTTACGTGAAAAGATTATTTGATTATATTGTCATATTAGCATTTGTATTGCTTTGCTCGGCTTGCGAATTTAAGTTTAAGCCGAACGAAGAGACCAAGGCTGTCCCCCTCACGGTGCAGCGCTACGATAGGCTGCAAAGCCGCTATCTTACGACAGGTGATTTCTCTGCCCTTCAGCAGATGAATACCGACTATCCGATAGAGACCCGTACTTTGATAGAGAAAATGTTGCAACTTGGCACTATCACCGATGCCAATATCAGCAACAAATTCTTGATGTTTTATCAGGATTCCACGCTTCAGTCATTGATTGCAGACGCTGAGGCAGAATATGCCAACATGGATGACATCAATGCGCAACTCAAGGCGGCTTTCAGTCGTTTGCATGATTGGTTGCCAGAACTTCAGCAGCCTTATTTCTATGCCCAGATAGGTGCGCTCGACCAAAGTGTTGTCGTGGGTGAGCATTCCGTGGGAATTTCGCTTGATAAGTATATGGGAGTGGATTATCCCCTTTACAAAAAGTTCTATACGGCCCAGCAGCGCTCCACCATGCAGCGCGAATATATTGTGCCGGATTGTCTCACTTTCTATTTGCTGAGTGCCTATCCGATGCAGAACTTTGACAATCGTCCGCAGCTCGATCGCGACTTGCACATGGGTAAGATTATGTGGACGGTGAACAAGGCCGTGGGCAAGAATGTCTTCAATACGAAATATGTGAAGACTATTCAGGCTTATGTGAAGCGAAATCCGAAAGTCACAGTAAAGCAATTGCTTCTTGACGAAAACTATGCGCCCATCGAGGCACTGCACAAAGACTAATTTAAAACATTAAATACGATACATGAAAAGATTTTCTATTTTTGTCGCAACGATGATGATGGTTTCAGCAATGCAAGCGGCAGAGAAACTTGACTTGAAGGCGATAACCTCGGGCGAGTTTGCTCCTTCGTATGTTACCGGTATCAATCCTATCGAGGGTACCGACCTCTATGCTTCCATAAGTAGTGATGGCAAGCAGATAGTAAGCTATTCTTTCAAGACCGGAAAGCAGGTGTCTGTGCTTTTCGATGTAGCATCTGCTAAGGCTCCTATTGAGTCTATTGATGGCTATGTAATCAGCCCAGACGGTAAGAAACTCCTTGTTTATACCAAAAGCAAGGCAGTCTATCGCCGCTCTTTCAAGGCTGAGTACTTTATCTATGATATAGCCAAGAAATCCATCAAAAAACTTTCCGAGGGCGAGAACCAACAAGTGGCTACATGGTCACCAGATTCTCGACATATCGCCTTCGTGAAAGATAACAACATCTTTGTTACCGATGGGGATAAGGAAACGCAAATCACCACAGATGGAAAGTTTAACGAGGTCATCAATGGTATCCCTGATTGGGTCTATGAGGAGGAGTTCAGCTTTAATCGTGCCTTCGCTTGGAATGCAGACGGTACTTCGCTTGGATGGATTCGTTTCGACGAGAGCCATGTCAAGACCTATTCTCTCCAACTCTTCGAAGGCGCAAAGCCTACTCGAAGCGAGTTTCACGATTACCCAGGATTGTATTCTTATAAATATCCGAAGGCGGGGCAGGACAACTCGAAGGTGAGCCTTTGGAGTTACAATATGAAGACTGGTAAGACCATTTCTTTGGATGTGCCTGTGGATGCCGATGGATACTATCCTAGAATCAAGACTTCTCCCGATGCCAACAGTCTTATCGTATATACAATGAATCGCCATCAGGATGACATGCGTCTCTATGCAGTGAATCCTTTTACGGGCAAGAGCAAGCAACTCATCAAGGAAAGCGTGCCTAAGTTCGTGAAGGAAGAGGTGGTGGAGAACAGCATCGTGGGCAAGAAGAACATCTTGCTTCCTAGCGACCGTGATGGATATATGCATCTCTATCTTTATGACATGAATGGCAACTTGCTTCGTCAGGTAGAGAAAGGAAAATATGACGTAACAGCTATCTATGGCATGGACGAGAAAACGGGTGATGTCTATTTCCAGGCTGCTATGCTCAATGCCCATGATCGACAGGTGTATGTGGCTCACAAGGATGGCAAGGTGGAGCGCCTCTCTTCTGAGGAAGGTTCCAACTCGGCTTATTTCTCTGGCGATTATCGCTACTTCGTGAACAACTGGAGCAGCTATAGCCATCCATATGTATTTACGGTGCGTAACAATAAGGGAAAGGTTGTCAAGACATTAGAGGATAATAAGAAGCTCTTGGAGAAAACCAAACAGTACAACTGGGGTAAGCGCGAGACATTCTCGTTCACTACTTCTGAAGGCGTGAAGCTTGATGGCTGGATGGTGAAGCCTGTGGATTTCGATGCAAACAAGAAGTATCCAGTCATCCTCTTTCAATACTCCGGCCCAGGCAATCAGCAGGTGCTTAACTCATGGAGTGCTGGCAGTATGGGCAATGGTGGTGCCTTCGACTACTATCTGGCTCAGGAGGGCTTTATCGTAGTTTGTGTGGATGGTCGCGGAACAGGTGGCCGTGGCGCCGAATTCGAGAAGTGTACTTATCTTCGCTTAGGCGACTTGGAGTCGAAAGACCAGGTGGAGACAGCTCTCTATATGGGTAGTCTGCCATACGTAGATAAGGACAACATTGGTATTTGGGGTTGGAGTTATGGCGGTTTCAATACGTTGATGAGTCTGAGCGAGGGTCGCCCTGTGTTTAAGGCAGGTGTGGCAGTAGCACCACCTACTTGTTATCGCTTCTACGACACGGTATATACCGAGCGTTATATGCGTACTCCTAAGGAGAACGAGGAAGGTTACAAGATAAATCCGATAGAGCGTGCGGATAAGCAGCATGGAGCTTTGCTCATCTGTCATGGCATGGCTGATGACAATGTGCATCCTCAGAACACCTTCGAGTATTCCGAAGCTTTGGTTCAGGCAGACAAGGATTTCAAGGAGGTTTGGTACACCAATAGAAATCACGGCATTTCGGGTGGAAACACAAGAAATCATTTGTTGCGCCAGATTACCAATTGGTTTAAGGAGAAAATGAAATAAGAGTGGGCTAATCATCAAGTTCTGCACGGGTTGTGGTTGCGACTGTCTCGCCTAGACAGTGCGACTGCCTCGCTTAGTCAGGTTGCCTGTCAGCCTATGACAGTCTTGTCAACCACGGCAGGCGGAATTTTAGATTGGTGGAAAAATAAAAAACGAGATACCGAAAGGCATCTCGTTTTTTTGTGTTATTTACTTTTTAATTTCTTCTTTTTTCTTGTTAGCTTTTGCTTCGGCTTTTTTCTGTTTTGCCTCAGCTTTCTTTTCTTTTGCCTCAGCTTTCTGCTTCTTGGCATTTTCTTTCATTTGTTTTTTCTCAGCCTTCAGCTCTTCTTTTGTCTTTGGCTCCTCAATGTCGTTTGGCTCTACTGCCTTGAACATAAACTTACTCTCGTCGATGTTCTTCACTTGCCATGGAGTAGGGAGCTCTTTTGGCTTTTCGCCACTTTTCAGGCGTTTGGCCTTTGGCTTTTGAGAGTATCGCTCGTAGAGCTTAGTCCATTTCTTCTCAGCTTTGTTGAAGTTGCGGTCGAAAACGACAATGCATGTTCTTCTAGGTTCGCCAATAGACTCAAGATACTCTTTCATCTGTGCAGAATAGTTCTCTCTATTGTCTAAGAACATATTCTTGTTGGTAAGATAGACCGAGTCCACTTTTTGCACGCTCGTAAAATACACTGTGGAATCGTTGAACGAAGATGCGAATCCAAACATATATGCTGTCGTAGGTTCGTTCTTTCCCTTAATGGAAAGTGTCGAGACGGCTGCGAGAGCCAAAACTAATGCGATTTTTAATACTTTCATTTATTTATTTTACTTATATTTAGGCTTCCATCCTTATTCTTGGCATTTGGACAAAGTAATGTGATGTCTCACATTATTCTCTTCGCACTCGTCTTGGAGAATTCCAAGTTACTGTCCGAGATAGGATTTCAGCAATTTATTTTTTGTGTTGTGTCTGAGTCGTCTAATGGCTTTCTCTTTAATCTGCCTAACTCTTTCTCTAGTCAAGTTGTATTTCTTGCCAATTTCGTCTAGCGTCATCTCTGGGGAGCCGTCTATGCCGAAATAGGCAATTATTATTTTTTGTTCTCTATCGTTGAGTTTGGCGATGATGCGCTTAATCTCTTCCTTTAGAGATTCTGCTACCAATTCCTTGTCGGTGCTGGAGGTGTCGTTGCTTGTGAGAAAATCTATCATGCTGCTATCTTCACCGTCAGCGATAGGAGCGTCCATGCTTATGTGGCGAGAGTTCGCCTTCAAGGCATCGGCTATTTTATCTTCAGGCAAGTCAACTCGTTCGGCTATCTCATCGACGCTAGGCTTGCGTTCGTGCTCTTGCTCAAACTTGTTCAGCTCCTTGGCTATCTTATTCACGCTTCCCACTTGGTTGAGTGGCAGGCGCACGATTCTACTCTGCTCGGCTATCGCCTGCAGAATGCTTTGTCTAATCCACCATACGGCATAAGAAATGAACTTGAAGCCGCGGGTTTCATCAAATTTCTCGGCAGCTTTGATAAGGCCGACATTTCCCTCGTTGATAAGGTCGGGCAGGCTTAATCCTTGGTTTTGGTATTGTTTGGCTACAGATACCACAAATCGCAAGTTCGCCTTGGTCAGTCTCTCTAAGGCTTTTTTGTCACCTTTTCTTATTCGCTGTGCGAGTTCTACCTCCTCATCAGTGGTGAGAAGTTCCTCATGTCCAATTTCTTGGAGGTATTTTTCTAACGATGCGCTTTCGCGATTCGTTATAGACTTTGTTATCTTCAGTTGTCTCATGGTAACATTAAATTTTTATTTAAATGCAAAAGTACACTTTTTGTTTGAATTAACAAAAAAAATAGCAGATATTTTAGAAAATACCTGCTATTTTGTCTTTTTTTATTATTTGGGAGTCGTAAAACTCCCTACTTCTATGCGATGAGAGTTTTACTTCTCTCATCTTATAGTCCTTAGTCCTTTTGCAGAGGCACGGCAAAGTAAGCCTTCTTGCCAGTTGGCCAAACACCCTGAATGTAGAGCACTGGGTCCTTGCTTGTGGAAGCATTCTTCACTGCCTTCTGGAGGTCGTCGAGCGTATTGATGTTGTTGTCGTTGATGCGCTGGATGATGAAGCCGCGAGATACACCGGCATCCTTCAAGGCTCCGCTGTTCACCTTCATTACTTCTACACCATAGTTGATGTTCATCTGCTTCTTTTGTGCGTCGGTGATAGGACGGAAGCTGCCACCCAATACGTCAAGGTCTGCACTCTTGATGACGGATGTGTTGCCTTGGGCGTTCTTCAATGTGATGGTCTTGCTGTTGCTCTTCTTGTTGCGCATGTATGTGATAGTCATCTTGTCGCCAGGACGCTTGGCATTGAGAATTTCTTGGAGCTCTGCCATCTTGGTGACATTCTTGCCATCGACCTTGGTGATGACATCGCCTTCCTTCAAGCCTGCTGCTGCGCCATTGCCATCTTCGTCAACCTTGGCGATGTAAACGCCCTCGTTTGTTCCGAGGTCAACATCCTTGCCATTGTCCTTCTGGGAGTTGATGTAGTTGATGACATCGCTGCCCTGGATGCTCAGCATCACACGCTGTACGCTGCCGTACTTCTTCAAGTCATCTACCACCTTGTTCATAATAGAGGTAGGGATGGCGAAGCCATAGCCCGAGAATGAGCCAGTCTGTGAGTAGAGCATGGCATTGATGCCGACCAACTCGCCTTGTGTGTTGACAAGTGCACCACCTGAGTTACCTGCATTGATGGCAGCATCGGTCTGGATGAAACTCTCCACGCCGTTGGCACCGAGCGAACGAGCCTTGGCTGAGATGATACCTGCGGTTACAGTGTTGTTAAGTCCGAATGGGTTGCCCACTGCAATGACCCATTCGCCCACTTTGATCTTGTCGCTGTCTGCGATAGGGAGGGTAGGCAGGTTCTTCGCATCAACCTTGATGAGGGCGAGGTCGGTGGTCTTATCTGTTCCGATGATGCGAGCAGAGTACTCGCGGTTGTCGTTGAGGGTGACAGTGAGTTCATCTGCACCTTCCACCACGTGGTTATTGGTTACGATATAGCCATCGGAGCTGATGATGACACCAGAACCTGTAGCTTCTTTCTTAGGGGTTTGTACTTGTTGCTTGCGACTCCCGCCATTTCCCTGTCCAGGATTGCCAAAGAATCCGAATGGGTCGAAGAAACCTCCGAATGGGTCGTCCTGTACATCCACAGTCTTAACTTTGGAATTCTGTACATATTTGATGTGAACTACTGCAGGCAAAGCTTTTTCGGCTGCATAAGTCAAATCCACAGGTTGCCCTGGTGCTGCGACTGTTACTGCAGGAGAAGCATTGACCTTCATAAATGCACCTGTTGAGAATGCTAGCGAACCTACGCATAGCACTGCCATTACATAATTAGTTACTTTCTTCATGTCTTATATTTTTTATTGTTACTTTCTTGTTTGTCTTTTTGCTGCCTTTGCAGGAAGCCGGGACCTGGTGTTGCTGTCACCTTGGTCCGTCGTCGAAAGTCTTAGCCAATAGTGTGCCAATCTTTCTCTAATGACATTTTTGTCAGCCAGACCTTTGTAATTCGGTTGCAAATATAGAAGCATTTTTCGAGATATGGATAAAAAACGGAATTAATTTATTCCGTTTTAACATTTGAAATTAACACTTTAACGGCTCTTAAACAAGAAAAACTACATTTTTACAAATATTTGCTACTTTTGGTAGCAATGGTGATTCTGTATATGAAACCAAATGCGATAAAAATGTAAACTAATGTAAAGAACTCTCTTGTTGTTTCTCCAATTTTTTGGCAGAAATATAGTGTGCTCAATCTTCCGAATGTATGGAAAAAGCGAAAAGAGTTTAAAAAGTTTGCCTATATGATGGCTAAGCCAATTTTTTTTGTTACCTTTGCAATACGAAAGCAGTGCCTCGGCTTGTCGCTGGCGTTCCTTTATGGGGATGCGAGAGGAAAGTCCGGGCAGCGTAGGGCATCCCACTTCCGAAAATAGAAGCTATTGGTGACAGTAGGTGTCGGCAGAAGAAAATGACCGCCCGAAACTTATTCCGTAGCGATAGAAGCCTTAGGGCTTTTTCGTGGTTTAGTGTCGGGTAAGGGTGAGAAGGTGGTGTAAGAGACCACCAGTTGGCGGGTGATCGCCAAGCTGTGCCATCTGGGAGCTGTAAGCTCATGTAAACCGCAGACAGAGGGCGGCTCGTCCAATTGTCTTTTTGTGGACTGCTGCGGAGGGTAGAGTGCTTGAGCCTAGGGGTGACTCTAGGACTAGATAAATGACAGGCACCTGTTAATAATATTGTCGACTTAAAAATAAAATTGCAGGTACAGAACTCGGCTTATAGGGGCACTGCTTTCTTTTTCTATTCTCACCGTATTCCATTATAATAAGGTGTGAGTCGGTGTAATCAAACTATAAAAATAACTAGCAAAATTATGAATCTCAAAGAACCAGAAAAGCAGATATTAGATGATTTTGAGCACAAGGTGACCAATCGCATAGAGAAGTATGGCGACCAACCAGATTTCCCTAAGTTGGAGAATTATGGTATCACTCGTATGGAATTGGATGATTATCTCTTTGATAAGCAAGCTATTCTTGACATGGGGGGCTCCAAGCGAACTCAGCTTACGGTAGGTGGCTTTGTTACAGTCATCCCTGTTCTCGTTTTGTCTTGTTTTCCAGACAAGTCGCCTATCTACGAGAATGGAAAGGCGCTAACCACGGTTGTCGCAATCCTTATCGGACTGTTGTTGGCTTGCTTCCTCAAAGCCTTGTTGCAGATGCTTATTCTTTATCGTGTAAACAAGCAGAAACAGACGCAGATGGAGACTTATATCAAGGCTGTGCTCTTTTATACTCCCAGAGTATAAGGAAGCAGAAAGGGAGCTAAATTGCATCGAAGATAGGGAGATTAAGTTGCAAAGAAGATATAAGATAGGTTTCTCTAGAACAATATTTATTCATTCTTAATTATATATAGAATATGAATTTACCCGACTTTATGGCTTACAAGGACAAGTTCACTCAAAGTGCATTTGTCGAGAAGATTTCGCACGTTGCAAAGCGTGCTGGTGCCAAGATGGTTTATGCGGCGCTCATCCTCTACTATACGTTGGAGAGTGACAAGGTGGCGATGAAAGACAAGGCGATGATCATAGGCGCCTTGGGCTACTTGATTAGTCCGCTTGATGTGATACCGGATGCCATTCCTATAGCGGGATTGAGCGATGACTTGGCTGTGCTTATCTTTGTTCTCCATAAGGTGTGGGGTGATGTCTCTGAGGATGCCAAGCAGAAAGCGTATGGAAAGCTTACTAAATGGTTCGATGAAGATGAGCTTCCAAACGTAGATGACTTGTTTAAGGAGAATCCTGAGGATACTCCAGTTTGATGATACCGCCAGATGAGAATCATGGATATGAAGTGTTCTTCGCTTTATTGATAAGAAGTGTAGTTCACTTCATTTTTTTTTGATGTTTATGGATATAAAAAAGCGACCAGCTCGAATGAACTGGCCGCTTTTTTATTATTTGTCGAATGCCTTTTTTGCATTATACGATACCCTGAGCCATCATAGCCTTGGCTACCTTCAAGAAGCCAGCAACGTTGGCACCCTTTACGTAGTTAACATAGCCATCGGCTTGTGTGCCATACTTCACGCAGTTAGCGTGGATATCATTCATGATAGCGTGAAGCTTGGCATCAACCTCCTCACGAGTCCACTTCAAGCGCTCAGAGTTCTGGCTCATCTCCAAACCTGATACAGCAACACCACCGGCGTTGGCAGCCTTACCTGGAGCGTAGAGAATCTTAGCGTCCTGGAATACCTTGATAGCCTCTGGAGTAGATGGCATGTTGGCACCCTCGCTCACTGCGATAACACCGTTGGCGATGAGAGCCTTGGCAGCCTCCTCGTTGATTTCGTTCTGTGTAGCTGATGGGAGAGCGATGTCTGCCTTCTCAAACCAAGGCTTAGCACCCTCTACATACTTCACACCGTATTTCTCAGCATATTCCTTGATACGACCACGCTCTACGTTCTTGAGCTCCATGATGTAGTCGAGCTTCTCACGGTCGATACCATCTGGGTCGTAGATGTAACCATTAGAGTCGGAACATGTAACAGGCTTAGCACCCAACTCAATCAACTTCTCCATGGTATATTGAGCCACGTTACCAGAACCAGATACCAAAACAGTCTTGCCCTTGATGTCGATGTTCTTGGTTGCGAGCATATTGAGGAGGAAGTAGACGTTACCATAACCTGTAGCCTCAGGACGGATGAGAGATCCACCGAACTCCTGACCCTTACCAGTCAAGATGCCCTGGAACTGATGAGTCAACTTCTTGTACATACCGAACAAGTAGCCTACCTCACGACCACCTACACCGATGTCACCAGCAGGAACATCCTCGTCTGGACCGATGTGGCGATATAGCTCTGTCATGAAAGCCTGGCAGAAACGCATCACCTCAGCATTACTCTTACCACGTGGTGAGAAATCAGAACCACCCTTGGCACCACCCATAGGGAGAGTTGTAAGAGAGTTCTTGAATGTCTGCTCGAAAGCCAAGAACTTCAAGATACCCAAGTTAACTGACTTGTGGAAACGAAGACCTCCCTTGTATGGGCCAATCACGTTGTTGTGCTGGATACGGTACCCCATGTTAGTCTGTACGTTACCCTTGTCATCTACCCATGATACACGGAACTCGATGACACGATCTGGAATGCAAAGACGCTCGATGAGGTTTGCCTTCTCAAACTCAGGGTGCTTGTTGTACTCTTCCTCGATAGTGCCAAGTACCTGACTAACTGCCTGGATGTACTCAGGCTCATTAGGGAATCTTCTCTGAAGATTCGCGATTACTTCTGATGCTTTCATAATCTTAATCTTTTATTGGGTTTAAAATTTTTATTTCCTTGTTTGCAGTTGCAAAGGTACACTTTTTCTTTGAATTAGCAAACAAAAAGAAAGAAAAAATGAGGAAAAACTAGAAAAAAGACACTTTTTTAACTTTTTGTAAAGGTTAAAATAGAGCCTTTGTGTGCGTACACCTTATTATATATAGAAGTTTTTCCTTCTTTCTGCTTGTGTTACGATTATTTTTTGTATCTTTGCAGGGTGAGAGAAACTTCATGTGGGAGCTTTTTTCGCAGAACTTAATAAAATCATAACAATTATGCCAAGAGCTACCGGTTCGATAAAATATATCGAGCACCGCACTCCGATGAAGGACGAGAGCGGTGAGTATTTAATTCATCCTATGTTTGTACATAACGATATCTATGACTTCAAGGATATGCGAAATGGGATGCGACAGCACAACCAGATGTCGCCAACCCAATTTCTTGCTGCCATGGAGGCTGTCAAGAATGAGACGATGACCGCCCTTTGGCAGGGTATGGAGGTGAAGGTCGGCGATATGTTCATCATCCGTCCAAAGCTCAAATTGGTTGATCATCAAGATGAGAATGGCAAGGTTTGGCATAAGGTGTATCATGAGGGCGATCGTATTCCTGCTAATGAGGTGGCATTGGAAGGTTTTGAGGTAAGGGTCACCAAGGAGTTCGAACGAGAGTTTCGTTGCAACTATCATGTAGGTTGTTCTCATCATCCCTACAAGGGCAGTATGCCTGCCAAGGAGCAATCGCAGGAATTGCTCGACATCACCAACTATTGCCGTAAGCATGGATATATCACCGTGCGCAATCTGATGGATCTCCATGGTGTCACCAAGTATCATGCCCAGAAAGTGCTGAATGATTACTGCGAGGGCGAGTTTCCGAAGATGACTCGTGAGAAAGAGGGCAGATTGTATATCTATCGCAGAATAGGTGTCTAGGAATAGCTTATGAGCTGTTGTGAGAATATTTTTTTAGCAAAAGATAAAAGTCCTTTCACAAAGTTCCTGTTCTCTTTGGAACACAGGGAGTTGAGTGTGAAAGGACTTTTTGCTTACGAGTGTGTTGATGCTTGCTTTTTCTATGCGATTTCGAAGACATGGTAGAGGTTGCCAAATCGGGTATGCTCTGGATTTCCGAAGAGTCGAGTCAGCACTTTGCTGAAAGGATTGAGCGTGATGTCCTGGATGCCCTTGATGTGTCTGCTTTTCATTTTCTTCAAGATGATGCCGGCAGTCAGTTTCTCTCCCTTTTCATCTCCTTCCGGGGTCTTGAAGCAGGAGGTGATGGCTTTCTCCAGGTCGTTCTTCACATAGTAGGGTTGGTTGTGCAGTTGCATTTCCTTTTCTTCTGCCTTTGAGAAGAAGTATGGCTCGCCATGCTCTATCTCGTCGAGCAGCTGGGCGTAGATTTGGTTGTGTTCGATGTCCTCCACGTCGATGATGCCTTCTGGCTCAAGAATCAAGAAACGTCGAGAGCCTGTTCGGTCGGTGAGCAGCTCTCGTTGGTTGCTGGTTCCCGTGAACGAAGCCGAGCGGGGCAGACGGTTGAAGTTTTTCTTGTAGGCACCGATGAAACTAGGTTTCATGGTTTGCATCAAGGTCTTCAACAGCGGCATCTTCTTGGGACTCTCCTTGTCTAGCTCATCGTCATTAATGATGGCGAACTCCACAATCTTACGTTGTGCATTTCCCTTTTGATTCAAGGAGAAATCATCTGTGTAGTAATCTTTTAATACGTTGGGCAACAAGCTTCTAAGAAAGGTGCTTTTGTGTAATCCTTGAGCGGGTGAAACCAAGGTGAGCATCACGCTATTGGCATGCTTCTCGTCATAGCCAGCCATTTGTGCCACCATCGCACGAAGCCAAATTCTTCCCATCTTCTGGCAGTAATCAGAGTGGTTGATACGGCGCAAGAAGTCGTCGATTCGCTCCTTGCCATCCCATGTGCCTCTCACCTTGTTGATATAGGTGCGTACGGGATGATAAGGCTTGGCATACTTCGACTTGATGAGTCGTTCCACGAAATGGTCTCTCACGAAGATGCCAGCCTCTTGCACCTCGATGGCGATGGTGTTGATGGCATACTTGTCGATGATTTCAAACTCATTCTCAGCTTTTGTAGCTTTCATCTTTTCATCAGTGTAAGCCTTTTTCTTGCGATACTCGAAAACATCGGTGATGACATTGTAGCGGAACTCGTAGTTTTCGAGCAGCCACTTCTGCATGTCGTCGATAGGGCGGAGGTAGTTGCGGCTTCGCTTTTGGTACTTCACTTCTTCGTCGATGCATTCTTGTTCCTTCTCCTTCTGGAAGTCTTCTAGCTGTTTCTGAAGATTGTCTTTCTCCTGCCGGAGGTTTTCTTTCAGCAGATGGTTCTGCTTTTCGAGAGCTGCGACATACTGAGTATTGTCAATCAGTCTCTTCAATGTTTGTGTTATGTTCATGTCTTTGAAAGATTTTATCAGTTTCTTTTTGGTGATAATCTATATATTTTGATGCAAAGATAATGCAAATGAGCGCAATGAAAGCTTGCTTTCAAATTGCCGAGTGCAGCTTATCTTCTGCAAAGATACAACATAAATAAAGCATTTGCAATACTTTTCTTGAGAAATGTTACAAGAAATTGCAAGGGGAGAAAAGGACTTGATTTGAGGGAAAAAATACCAGTTTTTGGAGGAAAAGTAACGTCTCTTTCGAGTCGGCCGACTAGGCTCATCTATATAGATGACTAGGCTCATCCGTATGGCTGACTAAAGTCATCTAATTGGCTGACTATAGTCAGCCAATGCAAGAAAAGCGTCTTTTTTCCCTCGTTTCGTGTTTTTTTCTCCTTCTTTTCCTATTTTCTTGTCCCTTCTTCCCCTTCTCCTTTTCTCTCTTAAACGACACGCTTCTTTTGGGGCATCCAATAAAAAATGCCTTCACACTTAAACCGCTGAATATAAGGGAGGAAACTAGGATTGTGAAAGGAAAAATGAAATGCAAAAGATTTTTCTTAGGGCAAGTTCTCAATAGAAGTGCACGATTCTGAGGTGGTTCAGACTTAATAATCTATACCTGAAAACACCGAGGGGTTTGGGGGCGAGAAGCCCCCATGAATTGAGCTATGTCAAGAAATTCAATGGGCAATGCAATAAAATTAAAAAGGGAGACCGCTGTCTCCCAGAGATTAATTATTTTTGCATTGATGAAATATAAACAATTAACCTCAGACGCTCCTTGTGGATTTTGAACCAGGAAGAATGTTCCGGATGCAAGAGGCGAAGGCTCAGATATACAATGTCAATACTGACAAGAAGGGAAATGCTAAACTGAGCGACCGTATAGCCGAAGAGCTCAGAATATCTCCTATCATCATGGTCAATAAGGACAAGATGAGGGAAGTGGAGCCAAATGACATACTTGAAGCGGTCAATTCCTATTCTGCCAATAAGAGTATCATGGACGAAGCTACGGATATTCCTGTGGATGCAGAGTTGCTCTCAAACGATGACATTCTTGAAGCATTGAAATCCTTGTATCCGATAGATGCCAAGATGGGAATTAGAATGCAAGGCGAGTTTGCCAATGCGCTCTTCAAAGTATATGGTGACAAGGTAAGAAAATCTCTGTATTCTTTGCCAACTTCGCCTTTGACGTATGAGTTTACTCGAAAGGTTTATGCTTTGTTGGGGATGCCCGTCAGTCATGTGATAGAGAATTTCAATACATACGATTTGTTGAATAATAAAAAGAAAGAAATATTGATGAATAGTTTGAAGGAACTAGATTTTAGTATAGTAATAGGAAACCCACCTTATCAAGACAATGCGGTGGGAGAACAGAAGACCTACAATGGTCCTCTGTATAATAAATTCTTGGACTCTGCATACGAAATGGCTGGCTTTGTCGAGATGATACATCCTGCTCGATTCCTGACGAATGCCGGCAGTACGCCAAAAGAGTGGAACAAGAAAATGTTGGGTGACCCACATCTTGCGATTCTAAAATTTTGGGGGAAAAGTATATTTGACAATACTGAAATCAAAGGTGGTCTTGCCATCAGTGTGAGGGATGATGCCGTGCATAAAGGACCTATCGGTCTGTTTACTCCCTATCAAGAACTGAACACTATTATTCAGACTGTCATCAATCGAAAGGACTTTAAGTCGATGAGTGATATTGTGGTGTCAAGAACGGCTTACCGCTATCTTTGAACGTTTGCCCCAGGTGTTCTTTGACGAAAAGCCAGATGATGGCAATGATTATATCAGAATTCTTGGGCGAATGGACAATGCTCGTGTGCTAAAATATGTAAGACGCGATTATATTAGAGAGGTTAGAAATTTGGATGATTACAAGGTATTTATGGCTAGTGCTAATAGCGTATTTGGCGAAGGAAAATATGTAGCTACCAAGTTTGTCCGTGCATTGTTGGGAGGTATGAAATCTACTCATCATCTGACTCCAGAAACTTGGAAGTTTGTGCCTCAGCAAGACTTTTCGGACCAATCGGATATTGATTGGTCGCTCTCTATAGATGAGATAAACTCTCTACTTTACGATAAATATCACTTGTCAGAAAAGGAAAGAGCCTTTGTTGATGAAAAGGTGCAAGCGATGAATGTTATGGGATAACTACCAGATAGGAGGGGTAAATTAGAATGGCAAGCCGCTGACGGGATGTATTTTCACCTCTTTATTCCTCATGTTGTTCCATTTGGTGAGGGCTAAAAAGAGACAAAGGATGGCTATGTAGCAAAGTGTAAGTTGGAGAAGGGATAGATGGATGTGCTCGATGCTTGCTCCTGGCAACATACTTGTGAACTTGAAAGTGGCATTGGTGGCATGGGTGATGAAGCTGAGAATTTTGGCTGTAGTATTCGTCAACCATGTGAAGATAAAAGCCAAGCCGGAAATATGGGCGAAGACGGAGAATATGAGCAGAAACGCACAAAGATAGAGAATGAGTGTGGCTGCCGGAATAGCAACAAAAGTGGTAAGCAGGGAATA
>DBLF01000109.1:0-11415 GCA_002297965.1 Candidatus Segatella papionis | reverse complement strand
TTGTGAGATTTCAGCAAGCCGAAGAATAGAGGGTAAAACATAATAATGGAACCGACAGCGATGAATGACATTTGGAAACTTACCTCGAATATGTTGAGAGGGTTTACAAATATCATGATGATGTAGGCAAATGCTAGTGTGTTGAGTGTCGGGTCGGGGCGCATGGCTAGTAAGCAGAAACTATAGATGCTAAGCATCGTGGCAGCTCTCACGGCACTGGGGGGTAGCCCAATGAAAACGACGTAAATCCATACGATTGTTAGAGATACTGCAATGGTGAGCTTAGAACGGCGCTTTCCGCCTAATAACAGCATGATAAGCTGGAAAATGATGCCGATATGTAAACCGCTAACTGCTAGGATATGGCTGGTGCCAGAAATCGAAAAGGCCTCTTTCGTATTTTTATCGAGTGGAGCCTTGTCGCCCATTGCCATCGCCGAAATAAGGGCTAAGTCTTGCTGATCGATGGAATAGGATTTTAATTGCTGCTCTAGTTGCTGTTTGAATGATTGGGCTTTTAGGATGGTACGGTCGATGGAGGAGAGAGACTGGTAGCTCACGATTTGGGCGGGTACGTTCTGTTTGGTTATATTGTGGGACGTTAGGTAACCGCCGATGGCAAAAATACAAACATAAAGGCTGAGGCACTGGCAATTGATGAGGCGGGTTATTTTCTTGCTAAAGAGGTCGGAGTGATGGTCGAATTCTGTTAGTACATAGCAACTCATGGAAAAGCCCAATGCCAAGACTGCTGCTATCAGCCAAATGTGCGTGCTAAGATAATCGTAGCCATATTTGGCTATGATAATGCTTGCAGTCAGGGGCAGGCAGAAGGACATAAGGGGAGTGATTTGTAGTTTACGATATTTACCCATATCTAACCCTTTTTCATTGTATTTGCCAGGAAGCCTTCAGTGGCTTTTTGATAAAGAAGCCCGATAAGAGCTGGATGATAGTCCAATTCTCTTATCGGGCTTTTCTTGATGAGCATAAATGTATGAAACATTGTTTCCAATCGAATTGCTCTTCTTTTAGAAACAAAGCAACTTATTTTCCAAATCCGAAGATGCGCTTGATGAACTTCTTCACGGTGCTTTCTTTCTTCTGTGGATTTACCACTGGGGCATACTTGCGAGATGTTGTGCCTTCGGCTCCTCTTTTCGATTGTGTGGATTCTTGCTTCTTTTGCGCAACTCCTCTTCCGCGTCCATTGCTGCCAGGGCGGACATTGTTCTCGGCTCCAGGGCGTTGACTTCCGTTCTGTTGCTTGTTGGTGGCAGGGGCACCATTTGGCTGACCGGCGTTCTCTTTGTTGCGACGCTTGTTGTTACGGCGTTTTGAATTGTTTCGGTTCTTCTGCTCGCCATTTTGTGCAACAACCTTTTGCTGAGCATTCTCGCCGTTAGCCTTTTGTTGTGCATTCTCGCCGTTAACTTTTTGTTGTGCATTCTCGCCATTGACTTTTTGTTGTGCATTCTCGCCATTGTTACGAGGCATCTTTTCCTGGCGCTCGTTGGTCTTGTTTGGCTTGCGCTTGTGTGCGGTCTGGTCGCGGTCTTTTTGACGGCGGTTCTTGGCATTGGTCTTTTCTTTTGCCCCATTTTGGCTGTTCTCAGTGTTGTTGCCTTTGTCTTTGCGCTCGCCATTTGTGCGACCTCTTCTATTTTGGTTTCCGCCCTTGTTGCCACGGCCATTGCCCTTTCTCGGCTTGTTGAGCTTGATGTACTCAGGGCCTTCGCCGCAGCCCTCTGGCAAAGGTACCTTTTCTACCACCTTCTCCAGGAACTTCTCAATTTGCTGGAACCAGTATTGGTCTTCTTCGTTGACAAAGGTGATGGCAACACCGTCACGGTTGGCACGGGCTGTACGACCGATGCGGTGTACGTAATCCTCTGTGTCGTGCGGAACATCATAATTGATTACCATCTCGATGTCGTCGATGTCGATGCCACGAGCCACGATGTCGGTAGCCACGAGCACATCATATTGTCCGCTCTTGAACTTGAACATCACGTCGTCGCGTTCAGCCTGTTCTAGGTCTGAGTGCATGGCTCCGCAGTTTACGCCCATTTGTTGGAGAGCGGCTGCCAGTTGCTTCACCTTCATCTTGCTGCCACTGAACACGATGACGCGTTTCAAGTCTCCAGCTTTGAAGATGTCCTTAATGATGGCCATCTTTTGGGTCTCATAGCAAACATAAGCTTCCTGTTTGATTTTTTCCGCAGGTTTGCTTACGGCAAGTTTGATTTCCACAGGATCCTTGAGCAAGTTCTTGGCAAGCTCCTCGATTTTCTGTGGCATGGTGGCAGAGAACATAATGGTTTGGCAAGTCTTTGGCAACTTGGAGGCAATGGTGTTAATGTCTTCTGAGAAACCCATGTCGAGCATACGGTCTGCCTCGTCGAGGATGAAGAAGCTTACCTTGCTGAAATCTACATTACCCAAAGAAATATGGGTGATGAGGCGACCAGGGGTGGCAATAACCACATCGGCACCCATACGGAGACTCTTGAGCTCCTGGTCGTAACGATTGCCGTCGTTTCCACCATACACTGCTACACTGCTTACACCCTCAAGGTAGTAACCGAAACCTTGCATAGCCTGGTCTATCTGCTGAGCAAGTTCGCGGGTTGGCGACATGATGACACAGTTGATGGCATCCTTTGGATAACCACCGTCATCGAGCTTGCTTAGCACAGGAAGCAAGTAGGCTGCTGTCTTACCAGTACCTGTTTGGGCTACGCCGAGCACGTCGTGGCCTTCCAATATCTCTGGGATACATTTTTCTTGTACAGGGGTGCAGGTGTCGAATCGCATGTCATACAATGCGTCGAGCACGTTGTCATTTAAATCTAATTCGTCGAAATACATTCTTTTTAAATTTTAAGTGTTGAATGTTAAAATGTAAAGTTTTACCTCGGTGCCTTGCGATAGCAGAAGTAGGCAACAAAGGCGAAGATGAAGTTTGGCAGCCACGCTGCGAGCAGTGGAGGAAAGTTCGCTTGGATGGCAAAGGTGGCCGAAACTGTTTGAAGCATGATGTAGCCGAAACTGAGCGCCAATCCTAGGCCCAGTGCCATTCCCATTCCGCCCTTGCGCTTGCGAGACGAGAGTGATGCACCGATGATGGTAAGGATGAAGGAGGCGAAGGATGAGGCGATACGCTTGTAGTATTCCACCTGGTATTGCACCACATTGCCCGAACCGCGGTTTATCTGCTTTGAGATGTATTCCTTTAGCTCGGGACTCGTGAAGGTTTCTTGCTGTCCCTTGGAATATACCAGGTCGGTAGGCTCCATCATGATAAGCGTATCTTTCTGCGCTCCACTTGTGATGTGCTCCTTCATTCCTTTCAGCTGGCGCACTTTCCAGTTGCTCAGCTTCCAGTGGTACTTACTGTCGGAGATGGTGTCATACTGTATGTCCATCGCGGTGAGGTGGCTTACCAATTTTTTGTCTTGAAACTTGTCGAGACAGAACCCATAGCCTCGCTTGGAGTTGTTGTCGTAGTGTTGCATGTAAGCTATCACGCCTTTGTCAACCTGGAGTTGTACATTCTCCGCAGATGTATTCTTCTTCTTGTTCAAGTATAGGTTCTCGAAGTTCTGTCTGACCACCGTGCCGTGGGGGATGACATAAGCCGAGAGAACATAGCTCAATGATGAGAGCATCACGCAGGTGATGAGGTAAGGACGCAAGAGGCGTTTGAAAGAGACGCCTGATGCCATGATGGCGATAATCTCAGAGTTGCCTGCCATTTTTGAGGTGAAGAGGATGACCGCCACAAATACGAACAATGCGCTAAACAAATTGGCGAAATATGGCACGAAGTTGGCGTAATAGTCGAAGATGATCGCCTTGGCTGGAGCATGATACTCCGTGAATTTGGCAAGCTTCTCGTTGAAGTCGAACACGATGGCGATGGAGATGATAAGTGCTATCGAGAAGAAGTAGTAGCCTACGAATTTCTTGATGATGTACCAGTCCAGTCGCTTGATGTGCCGCAGGGGATTGATGGCTCGCAGCACACGTAGAAAACGCAGTTTGTTCCCAAGCCATGCCAGGAACTTGGTGAGCCAACCAGCCTTGCGGCTGATGGCTCTCCCCATCTTGAGTATTCTGCGATGTTTCCTGATTGTTTTAAAATCCTTCATTGTCTTTTATATTCTTCTTCCTAGTTGGTCGATGATGGAACGTTTCCATTCCACGAAATCCCCCTGTTCGATGTGATGGCGAGCATCTGTTACGAGACGGAGGTAGAACGAGAGGTTGTGGATGCTCGCAATCTGCATCGCCAGAAGCTCCTGGGCCTTGAAAAGGTGATGCAGGTAGGCTTTGCTGGTGATTTGGTCGATCTCGCATCCGTCTGGATCCACGGGACTGAAGTCCATCTCCCATTTCTTGTTGCGCATGTTCATCGTTCCGTTATAGGTGAAGAGCATGGCGTTGCGGCCATTTCGGGTAGGCATCACGCAGTCGAACATATCCACGCCTCGTTCGATGGCCTCCAGGATGTTCTGAGGTGTACCTACGCCCATGAGGTATCTAGGCTTGTCCTTTGGCAGGATTTCGTTGACTACCTCTATCATTTCGTACATCACTTCGGTTGGTTCGCCCACGGCAAGACCGCCGATGGCATTTCCGTCAGCGCCTTTGTCTGCAACAAACTTGGCAGCTTCGCGGCGTAACTCTGGGAAGGTACAGCCTTGCACGATAGGGAAAAGGCTCTGTTGGTACCCATAGAGTGGTTCTGTCTCGTTGAATCGCTTGAAGCAGCGATCCAGCCATCGTTGGGTAAGCTCCAAGCTCTTTTTGGCATATTGGAAGTCGCTTTGCCCTGGGGGGCACTCGTCGAATGCCATCATGATGTCGGCTCCGATGATACGCTCCGTGTCCATCACGTTCTCGGGGGTGAAGAAGTGCTTGCTGCCGTCTATGTGTGAGCGGAACTCACAGCCTTCTTCCTTCAGCTTGCGAATGCCCGTGAGCGAGAATACCTGGAAGCCACCGCTGTCGGTGAGGATGGGACGATCCCATCCGTTGAACTTGTGCAGTCCTCCTGCGGCTTTGATAACCTCAAGTCCTGGGCGCAAGTAGAGGTGATAGGTGTTGCCCAGGATGATCTGTGCCTTCACTTGCTTCTTCAGCTCTTCGAAGTGTACGCCCTTTACGCTGCCCACAGTTCCCACGGGCATAAAGATTGGAGTCTTGATTTGTCCGTGGTCGGTGGTGATGATGCCTGTGCGTGCATCGCTTGCCTTATCTGTTACTTGTAATTCGAATTTCATTTTGTTTCTTCTTTTTTATCATTGTCTGGAATGGTGAAGTCGATGGGGTGTTTCACTTTTTCGTCGGTGAGTGCAAACTCCCATACGTCAGCCACGTCCTCTACATAGTGGAACTCTACTCCCTTGAGATATTTCTCCGGAATGTCGAGGATGTCTTTCTCGTTGTCTTTGCAAATCAATATGTCGGTGATTCCCGCACGCTTGGCAGCCAGGATCTTCTCTTTGATGCCGCCTACTGGCAAGACTTTGCCTCGTAGGGTTATCTCGCCCGTCATGGCTGTGTTCTTGCGCACTTTGCGCTGGGTGATGGCGGAGGCAATGCTGGTGGCGATGGTGATGCCCGCTGAAGGACCATCCTTTGGCGTGGCTCCCTCTGGTACGTGGATATGGATGTTCCAGTTTTCGAAGATGCGATAATCCACGCCGAGCAGGTCGATGTGCGCCTTGATGTATTCTAGGGCGATAACCGCCGATTCCTTCATCACCGAGCCCAAGTTTCCGGTAAGGGTCAGTTTCCCTTGCTTACCTTTGCTCAATGAGGTTTCGATGAAGAGAATCTCGCCGCCCACGGAGGTCCAGGCCAGTCCTGTTACGACACCGGCATAGTCGTTGCCTTGGTAGATGTCTCGATTGAAGGGAGCTGTGCCCAAGATGTCTTTGAGGTCCGAGGGGGCGATGGTGGTCTTCTCCAGTTCGTTGGAGTAAGCCAACTTGTAAGCCATCTTGCGGAGTCCCTTGTTGATTTGTTTCTTGAGCTGTCTTACGCCACTCTCTCGGGTGTAGTGCTCGATGATGGCCTCCAGGGCTGCCTTGTTGAAACTTACTTTCGGGGTGAGCTTGTCGAGTCCCGTGTTCTCCAATTCCTTCGGAACCAGATGGCGTTTGGCGATCTCTATCTTCTCCTCGGTGATATAGCCGCCTACTTCGATGAGTTCCATTCGGTCGAGCAGAGGACGAGGTATGGAGCTTACATCATTGGCGGTGGCAATGAACAACACCTTTGATAGGTCGTAATCCACATCCAGATAGTTGTCGTGGAATGTGTTGTTCTGTTCCGGGTCGAGTACTTCGAGCAGTGCCGATGCTGGGTCTCCTTGGTAATTGTTGGTGGAGACTTTGTCGATTTCATCCAGGATGAACACCGGGTTGCTGCTGCCAGCCTTGAGGATGTTCTTGATGATACGTCCTGGCATGGCTCCGATATAGGTGCGGCGATGGCCACGAATCTCCGCTTCATCGTGTAATCCGCCTAGCGACATTCTCACATATTTGCGCTTCATCGCCTTGGCAATGCTCTTGCCCAAACTGGTCTTTCCAACTCCCGGAGGTCCATAAAGGCAGAGAATCGGACTCTGCATTCCGCCCTTGAGGCTTCTCACTGCAAGATACTCCAAGATACGTTCCTTTACCTTTTCCATTCCATAGTGGTCTTGGTTGAGGATTCTTTTGGCATGGCTGAGGCTCAGGTCGTCTTGGGTATATTCTTCCCATGGCAAATCAACCAAGGTCTGCAGGTAAGTGAGCTGTATCGGGTAGTCTGGACTTTGAGGATGGATGTTGTCGAGCTTGGCCATTTCCTTCTGGAATACCTTTTGGATTGCCTCGTTCCATTTCTTGGTCTTGGCTTTTGCCAGGAGTTCCTTTTTTTCCGGACTGCCTTCTCCCTCGCCAAGTTCTTCCTTGATGTTCTTGATTTGCTGCTTCAGGTAGTATTCCTTCTGCTGCTCGTCCAGGTCGAACTGGGTCTTGTTTCTGATTTCGTTTTGCAGGTAGAGCAACTTTTGCTCTTTATGCAAGGCTCTGAGAGCTTCGATAATGCGCTCTGACAGCTTCGCCTGCTCCAGCATCTTAATCTTGTCGTCGGTGGAGAATGGCAGCGATGTGCAGATGAAGTTACATTTCACAAAACGATTGGAAATCTCATTGATGGCATAGACAGCTTCGTTTGGGATGTTTTCGTTATACTGAATGAATCTGATGGATTCCTCGAAGAATGTCTTGGCCAAAGCCTTGAAAACTTGGTCTTTGTTGGCTTCTTCTTCCGATGGCCAAATCTCTGGTAAGCTTTCTACTTCCGCAGAGAAATAAGGCTCTTTGCCCATGAGTTTCTTCAGTTCGCATCTTCCCAGACCTTGCACGATGATTGTCTTCTGCTGTTCTTCGTTAGGCATGTTGATGACTCTTATCAGCTTGGCGAATGTTCCTGTCTCGTACAGGTCTTCCTGAGTTGGAGATTCCGTGTTAGAAGACTTTTGGCAGAAAATGCAGAACACGGTCTCTGGATTTTGTTCCAACATGTTAGCCAGCTCTTGGCTTTCCCTTCTGCCCACCAAAATCGGTGTGAGCACTGATGGGAATACCACCAAGTCGCGGGTGCAGAGAGTAGGGTAGATTCCTGGTTCCCTCTCTTTTATCAGTGCAGTAGCGTCGCCCTCGAAGTCGGCAATCATTTGGATTTGTGTATTTGAATCTCTGTTCATATTTTATCTTGTAAATACATTTCAAGGGAGTATGTGTAACCACTGGTCAAGTGCAAATCCCCTTTAAATACTTTTTTAGTTTGCAAAGATAGTAATTTTTGTTGAGAATCCCATCTTTTTTTTCGAAAATCACCTCTTTTATAAGGCAAAATCGTAGTAGTGGGCAAATTGGGATGTAATAAATGGGCAATTATGACGTTATTGTCATAGTAATGACGTTATTGTCATAGTAAATAAAAATAATTTATGGCAGGATTTAAATTTAAGCATTTTGAGATAAGCCAGGACCGATGTGCGATGAAGGTAGGTACTGATGGTGTGTTGCTGGGGGCTTGGGCTCCAGGAGGTAAAAGAATCTTGGACATCGGTTCGGGTACGGGACTTATTTCCCTGATGATGGCGCAGCGTTTCCCGGATGCGCAAGTGCTAGGCATCGATCTAGACGAGGAGGCGTGCGAGGAGGCAAGCGAGAATGTTGCGGCTAGCCCTTTTGCCAATCGTGTCGCTGTCCGATGCTGCAGATTACAGGATTATGAGAGTGCCGAACCGTTTGATGCGATAGTGAGTAATCCTCCTTTCTTCTTGAATAGCTTGAAAAATCCTGACAGTAAGCGTGCCATGGCTCGCCACTCGGATAGCTTGCCGTTTAGGGATTTGTTCGTTGGGGTGAAAAGGCTCTTGTCGGATGATGGCATATTCTCAGCCATCGTGCCATCGGAAGTTTTGGATAATTTCACTTCAGAGGCCTGTATGCTAGGATTTTATCTGATAGGGAAGTGCGGGGTGAAAACGGTGGAGCGGAAGCAGCCCAAGCGCTATCTCTTGTCCTTTGCCCGTCATCGCAAAGAGGGGATGGTGGATGAAATAAAAACGATGACCGATTCGCTTGGGAAACGGTCATCGTGGTATGCGAAAATTACTGAAGATTTTTATCTCGATTAGATGTTCAGCTTTCGCTGCACAAGCTTGCTGATGGCTTCTACTCTTCGGCTTTGTCGCTGGATGTCCTTGTGGATGTCGTCGCGTACAATGTTGAGGTCGTTGAAGAAGTCGGCGAATGCTGATTGAATCATGTTGGGCTTGCGTACGCTCTTGTCGGCGAATGGGTTGACTACCATCTTGATGCCCTTCTCCTCTAGGTGTACGTCGATGTCGGCTCCTGTCATCACGGGGTCGCCATCGTAGTGGATGAGTCCTGGTTGGCTGCGTGTGATGTGAAGCTTCTTGCAACGGAACGACTTGATCTTGGAGTTCTTGTCGAGCGTCTTGTTGAACATGTCGAAGCTTACCTGCGGTGCCTCGATGACATCAAATGGCTCCATGATGACAACGTCCATAAGTCCGTCGCTCATAGAGGCTTGTGGAGCTATGTAGGCGTTGTTGCCATATTGCGAGGCATTGGCGCACGAAATGAGGAAAGCCTTGTATTGCTTGGTGCCAGTTTCGTCTTCTAGCGTGTATGTCTCCGGCTTATATTTAAGTCCTTCTTTTAATATGTTTTCTGCATAGCTGATGGGACCGCGTTTCCCACTCTCGGCAAACTTCATGCTGACGAAAGCGTCGAACCCCATGCCGCAGGTGCAGAAGAATGGGTAGCCATTGATGACACCATAGTCCAGTGGACGAATCTCGCAAGCATTGATTACCTCGATGCTCTTCTTCAGGTTCAGGGGCAAGAGTAGGTGGCGTGCCAACCCATTGCCCGAGCCACAAGGCAAGATGCCCAGCGCGGTGTCTGAGTGAGTGATGGAGCGCGCCACCTCGTTGACGGTGCCATCGCCGCCCACGGCAACCACGATGTCGGCATGGTTGTCTCTGGCTTCGGCGGCAAGCTCGGAGGCGTGCCCTGCTCGTTCTGTCATTTTTATCTCGTACTCGAACTGCTCCTTGTCCAAAGTCGAATCTATCAAACTGGGAACAGCAGCTTTACTGCTGGTTCCAGAAATCGGGTTCATGATGAAAACTATCTTCTTTTTCATATCTTAGTCAAGAAAATGTAATATTTATACTGCAAAAGTAGTAAAAATACCTTGAAAACCAAGAAATATCTCCTAAAAAAACGCTAAAAGTAAACTTTCTTATAGAAAAATGTAGTTATGTTAGTCTTTTTTTGTATCTTTGCACCCTGAAACTTAGAATATTAATAAAAAAGAAATAAAGTACACCTATTAATAATGGGACAATTACAAGAAAGATACAAAAATTATCGTGAGCCTCAGAAGTATATGGCAGCCGGAGTGTATCCATATTTCCGTGAGATCACAAGTAAGCAGATGACAGAAGTTACCGACATCGATGGGCATAAGATCTTGATGTTCGGCTCTAATGCTTACCAGGGTTTGACCAACGACCAGCGTGTCATAGATGCAGCAAAGGCTGCTCTCGACAAGTATGGCTCAGGTTGTGCAGGAAGCCGATTCCTGAACGGTACCCTTGATTTGCATGTTCAGCTTGAGAAAGAACTTGCAGAGTTTATGCACAAGGATGAGACGCTTTGTTTCTCTACAGGTTTCTCTGTAAACCAGGGCGTCTTGGCTTGCGTAGTGGGACGCAACGATTACATCATTTGCGATGATCGCGACCATGCTAGTATTGTGGATGGTCGTCGTCTCTCTTTTGCTACACAGTTGCACTACAAGCATAACGACATGGAAGATTTGGAGCGTGTGCTCTCTAAGTTGCCACACGATGCCATCAAGCTGATTGTAGTGGATGGCGTGTTCTCTATGGAGGGCGATTTGGCCAATCTTCCAGAAATCGTAAAGCTCAAGCACAAGTACAACTGCTCTATCATGGTAGATGAGGCTCATGGCCTTGGCGTGTTTGGCAAGCAGGGTCGTGGCGTTTGCGACCACTTTGGCTTGACCGACGAGGTGGACCTCATTATGGGTACCTTCTCCAAGAGTTTGGCTTCTATCGGTGGTTTCATCGCTTCCGATAAGGATACCATCAACTTCTTGCGTCACAACTGCCGTACTTACATCTTCAGTGCATCTAACACTCCTGCGGCTACGGCAGCGGCACTTGAGGCACTCCACATCATCCAGAATGAGCCACAGCGTTTCGAGAATCTTTGGGATGTTACTCACTATGCGTTGAAGCGTTTCCGCGAGGAAGGTTTCGAGATTGGCGAGACAGAGAGTCCTATCATTCCTCTCTACGTGCGTGATGCAGAAAAGACATTCGTGGTTACTAAGTTGGCATACGATGCAGGTGTGTTCATCAATCCTGTCATCCCACCAGCATGTGCCCCTCAGGACACATTGGTACGTTTTGCCCTGATGGCAACCCATACCAAGGATCAGGTAGAAAGAGCTGTACAGATTTTGAAGAAGATTTTTGTAGAGCAGGGCATTATCAAGGGATAATGGTTAGATAGAAGAAATAGAAATGTGGCAATCGGTAGTCGCCCATGGATGGGGCGTTAGCTATGATTGCTATATATAATAAGGTATAAGGGGCAACTTTTCTGAAAGTTGCCCCTTATTCTTTGGGCGAAATTCAATAAAAATACTTTTTTTTGAAAAAAGTTGCGGGAAAATTTGGTGGAACCGAAAAAATGTTGTACCTTTGCACCCGCAAATCAGAAATGATGCTTACACAATGAACAATCATTTGTGGAATGAGCGGGGTGTAGCGCAGCCCGG
>DBLF01000080.1:10262-45934 GCA_002297965.1 Candidatus Segatella papionis | reverse complement strand
CGTTTAAAACGATTGGTACAGATGCTTGGCACACTTCGTTTTAATGCTTGGCACACTTCTCTACAACGTCATTGACGATTCGTTAGAACGGCTATGGCGGTCGGCTGGCAATATTCAGGTGGTGACAACGGGTGGTAACGGGTGGTAACAAAAAAGCATTCATTACCACCACCTAAACATTTATTTATCAAATAGTTATATAACGCGGTGGTAACGGTGGTAACAAAATCGAGAAAAATTATTTGCTCTTCTCAAACTTAGATACATAAATGTACTAAAATTTGAGAAGAGCCGAGCGGACTTCTGCTCGTTTCTGTATTTTGCAATATGCAAAGAACGCCTCAATTTGGGGACAAAGATACGATAAATATCTAAATATCCAATGATTTACTATGAGAATTTTATGGCAATTATAACTTTTTGTGTTAATTCCTATGCTTGATACGTAGATTTCCAAGAAAAAGTTTGGTGTTTCCGATAAAAAAGCGTATTTTTGCAGCAACAAATCCCACCACGCCTCTCAACGATGCGTACCACGGTGGGACTTCGCTTTTTATATGGGTATATGAACTACGACAAACAACCGATAAACATAGATGAACAATTAGCCTTGCTCCAAAACAGAGGACTAATGATAGAGGATGTTGCAACAGCCAAATTACAGCTTCGCAATATCAGCTATTTCCGTATAGCTAGTTATCTACGATATATAGAGCAAGACCGACAGCATCATCTTTACAAGTCAGGCAGTACATTCGAGCAAGCCATCAACCTTTATCTCTTTGATAAAGAACTCCGCCAACTTATATTCAAAGCTATCCAAGATATTGAGATTTCTCTCCGAACTAAGATGATTCAAGTGTTCTCAATGGAGCACGGGGCATTTTGGTTTATGGATTCATCATTGTTCAAGAATGCAGAGTTTTATGAAGGTTGTCTTGATAATATAAAGAAAGAAGTGTCTCGCTCAAATGAAGATTTCATCAAGGATCATTCCGAGAAATATACTTGTCCTGCTCTTCCTCCTGTGTGGAAAACCTTGGAGGTTGTTTCTTTTGGTACGCTTTCTAAGCTGTTTTGCCTGTTTAAGGACAATCGGTTAAAGAAACAAGTGGCAAGAGAATTTGGACTTCCTCAATACACATATCTGGAAAGTTGGATAAGGTGCATTACCGTACTTCGTAATTGCTGTGCCAATCATGCACGTATATGGAACAGGCGTTTTGCCTTGAAGCCTCAATTGCCGAATTGGCTTCCTCTTCATTGGATTACTTCAAGTCAAAAGCCCATCAAGTTGTACCATCAGCTATGCACCTTATTATATTTGGAGCAAACTATCACACCTTGTATGGACTTGAAAAGTTCTCTGTTCAAATTATTTGCAGAATACCCCAATGTAGATTTACATGCCATGGGATTTCCTCAAGGTTGGGAAAACGAACCTTTATGGAGACTGTAGGCAAGGTATTCGGACATAGACTATCCGAACACCTGCTGCCATAACGTTTTATTGCTGGCAATGATTCTGACGTCAGCTTTCATATACTTTTGCAGCACAGGGGTATTTTGTCCCTGTGTGCTCACTGTGGCTATAGCCATAAAATAGTTGCCATCTTCCCTATGCATGAGCTTGGCTTTATGGCTTATTATGTTGCAGTTATAAGATGCATTATCATTGCCCTCGAAAGAAACATGAGCCGTCCTTGGCTCATCGAAAAGATACAAATACTTGTATGGCACAAACACTTGCACTGTTCTTTGATTGATTACCTCACCATTAGCCTCTATAGATATAGGATAAGGTATCTTGTAGAAAGCAACTGCGAGGGCGAGGACTATTATCGTAATGACAACTGTTCCCAAGCTGACGAGGCGAGGAGGAACTTTACCTATCACGTTCCTCACCTTCTCGCTTCTCAATTCGATATTATCTGATTCTTTTTCTTTTTGTTCCATATCAAACGCTTTTTAGTTTCCCAATTCCAACTGATTCTTCACAAGATTATAGTATGCCCCTCGCTTGGCGGTCAAAGACTCATGGTTGCCTACTTCAACCACCTTTCCATGGTCGATGACCACTATTTGGTCGGCATTCTTCACCGTGCTTAGGCGATGAGCCACAATCACAACAGTCTTGCCCTTGTAGAACTTATCCAAGTTCTCCACGATACTTCTCTCATTGTTGGCATCGAGCGAGTTGGTCGCCTCGTCAAGGAAGATGTAGTCGGGATTCTTATACACCGCCCTCGCTATCAAGATGCGCTGTTTCTGTCCCTGGCTCAGTCCCACGCCATCACGTCCAATCTTGGTGTTGAACTTCAGAGGCAAAGCCATCACATAATCCTTGATACAAGCTATCTCGGCTGCTTTTAGCAACCGTTCCTTGTCTATGTCACCATCATCAACAGCAATGTTACGTGCGATACTCTCCGAGAAGATGACACCTTCCTGCATCACAACGCCACATTGTCTGCGCCACCACTTTTTGTTGAGTTTGCTGATGTCAGTATTTCCTATGTTGATTTTTCCCTCCAAGACAGGATAATAACCAAGCATCAAACGAATGAGGGTGGTCTTTCCACTGCCAGATGCACCAACGATGGCTGTTACCTTACCTTGCGGAACGTGAATGCTCACATCGTCTATGGTTTTGCGCAAAGCATGTGGGTCATACTTGAACATGATGTTCTTGATGTCAATGCCCTCATTCTTATCTTCAATAGAAGTTAGCAAGCCTTCCTTTCCATTCTCATCATCCATCTGGTGAATCTCGTTGATACGTTCCAAGCTAATCTTCACATCTTGCAGAGAATAGAAGAAGTTCATCAGTTGCTCCACTGGTGAGTTGAGCTGTCCGATGATGTATTGCACGGCAAGCATCATACCGAGTGTCATTTGTCCATGAATCACGGCGGTTGCAGCGACTACCGTAATGATGATGTTCTTCACCTCGTTGATAAAGATACTTCCTGCCTCCTGTGTCTGTTGGAGTTTGAGTGATTTCATCTGCACCCCAAACAAGTCTGCTTGCGTGTCCTCCCATTCCCATCTTCTACGTTGTTCACAATCCTGCAACTTGATTTCCTGCATGGAGGTGATAAACTCATAAGTTTTGTTATTGTTGATGGCTTGCTGCTCAAACAGTTCGTAATCAAGCACCTTTCTTCGCTTCAAGAACAAGGTCATCCATGCGCCATAGAGGATGCTTCCCAACAAGAAGATGGAAAACACCAACTTGTTGTAGAAGAAAAGCACCACCGAGAATACTACAAAGGTAAGCATGGCAAAGGTGATATTGAGTGTCTGCTGAGTGAGGAAGTTGTTAACACGGCTATGGTCGTTCATCCTCTGCATCAAGTCGCCCATGAGCTTCGTGTCAAAGAAAGACATCGGAAGTTTCAATAGCTTGATGAAGAAGTCGCTCACTAACGAGATATTGATGCGCAAGGATATATGGAGCAACAACCATCTGCGGATAAAGTCGATAACAGTTCGACTGATGGTAATCATCAACTGCCCCAAGAGTATAAGCCAAACAAATCCTATATCTTGGTTCTTGATACCGACATCCACGATTGATTGTGTAAGGAATGGCAGGACAAGTTGTAAGAGACTCCCGACTATCAAACCCAAGATGATTTGTCCGAAATACTTGAGGTATTTCTTCACATACCCAAAAAGAAATCGGAAAGAACGCTTTTCTTTGATGTTCTCTTCGCTCTCTATTTTATAAGTGAAGAATGCAGGGGTGGTTTCCAAGAACATAGCAATGCCCTTGTCCTCACCATTGGAGTTCGTGCTTATCCAATGTTGCTTGAACTCCTCTAACGTATAAACAACCAATCCCTTCCCTGGGTCTGCTACATAGAAGTTCTTTCCTTTCTTGACTTTATACAAGACAACAAAGTGATTTTGGTTCCAATGAAGGATACAAGGCAAAGGGACTTCACCTAGCACCATAGTTGTAGCTCTAGCGCATGTAGTATGCAAGCCAAGTGTATTTGCAGCCTCATTGATACCTAACAGAGAGACACCTTCCGTTGTAGCAAAACAAAGTTTCGACAGAGAATCCAAAGAGTATTCTCTGCCGAAATATTTGCATACCATTTGCAAGCAGGCTATGCCACATTGCATGGAATCATGTTGACGAAAAATGAAAAATTTCTTCATATTTATTTTTTTTGACAACATCATAAGAAATTAGCCAGAGTGCTTAATTCTAAATAGCTTTATCTTAAGATGGAGATACCCTCTTCTGTGCTATCCAAAACTTTGCCAAGCTTATGCTTCTTGTCTGCGTTTTTACGGAAAGTATATCTCAGAATCGCCCAAGGACGGAATTTCTTGTCTTTGTAATGATTCTCTGTCACGGAATGGAAAGAGCCATCTATGGTGGTCGTCTTGCTTTGGTATTCCCCAGTGATATGCTGTAGGCATATGCCAATGTAAAAGTCGGGTGTAATATTGTAATTCACTTGGAGGTTGGCAACAGAAAGTCGCATGTATTTTGTGCAAGCCAAGGCCGTGTAATCTCTTGAATTGTAATCTACATCGCCATAGAAAGAAAAATCCTTCACGTGCGCATTGAAGCCGAATGAGGCATAGGCGGAGTTCTTGGCATTTTGCCCCGTGAAATGGCTGGCCTTCCAGCCGCCACCTGCATAGACTCGCCCCCACTTGAAACGATAACTCAAGTCGGTTTCTGCTGAAGTTTGGGCGAAATGACCAGTGTTGGCGTAAGTGCTATAATAGACACCACCTTTGGAGTAGCCTTCATTTTCTATCATGTCACTTATGTATTTGTAATCGACTGTTGGCGTAAGATACAGCTTCCCTACATTCAACGTATAAGACACGGAAGCATACTGGGTCATTTGAGGCTTGAGCTCAGGGTTGCCGATGCTGACCAGCAAGGAGTCGGTTGACGTGTTGTAGGGATTGAGATATGCCACATTGGGGGCTGTGTTCGTGAGCCTGTAGCTCAAACGCACGGAGTTGTGGCTGTTGACGACCCACGTCGTGCTCACATTGCCTCTTGGACGAAAATAGCAGTAACTCACTTCGCCAGCCTTTGCCCATATCCCCTCTAGCCCTATGGATGCATTATAGCGCAGGAACTTGCAAGAGCCACCATATCCAACATACATGTATTGATTGTAATTATGGTGTTTGAAAAGTGGATTCTTACCCATCAAGTTGTTGATTTCATCCATGACAAGCGTACTTCGGCTTCCTGCTATCAACGAACCGTTGTTGGCGAATTCCTTAGAGTAGTCTATGTTGAAACTTCCTGAATGGCGCTTGTTGTCGTAACGGGTATCGTCCTCGTCAAGTTGCTCGTCATAAAAATCCCTACGATTGGCGGTATATTTGTTTTTGTTGAAATTATAGGCCAAGCGCAATTCTAATTCGCTGTTTTTCGTAAACGTATGTTTGTAATACAGACTTGTGGTAAGAATGTTGCTTCTGTTCTTGTCGAGGGAATTGAAGCCATATGCCTGTGAAATATCCGTTTTATAGAATCCACGCGCCGAGCCATTTTCCTTCGTGGCATGATATGAATCATAGATTTGGGCGGCAAAATAATCTCTTGCCGTCATTTGGTACTTCAACAGCAATTCGCCTATCCATTTGCTGCCATCATTGCGAGTTGACAGATTGTAACTCTGCTTGTAACCAGTATTCTCACGGTTCACGAGCGATTCCACGTCGTCATGATATTTGTAGTGGTAAGCAGCCCTGCCATAAAGGCTCACCTTATGATTTCCCACCTCAAAATATCCCACGCCAAAACCATTGTCAAGCGGGATTTCATGGCGTGTCGCCCCTTCAAGCCATAAATATGGCTTGGTCTGTTTTTTTAGTTTTATGTTCAAAATGCTCGTCACGCCTTCTTGCAAATATCGGGCAGAAACAGAGTTTACGACTTCCACGGATTCGATGTCGGCTGGGGAAATCGGACCGATGCCAGAATTGACCATGTTGCCATTGATGAGAATCAGGGGAGTTTCTCCATTTAGCATTTTCACCGACGAGGTGTTGGCGTCGGATATGATGGTAGGAATCTCTTGTAAAGCCATAAAGGGATTGTTCATCTTCTTGGCATCTGCCGACAGATAGAACACCTCGCCATTGGCAGTCCTCCTTACTATCTGGCTACGGTCTGCTACTACTGTTACCTCGTCCAGTGTTTTCGTATCTTCCTCCAGTTTATATATACGCTTGGTCGTTTCAGTTATGCAGAGAGAGTCACAAACCGTTTGATAGCCAAGACATGTCACCTCTATAGCATAATTTCCATCGGGAACATTGCTCAAGGAAAAATGCCCTTTCTTGTCAGAAGAGGTTGTCTTAAAAATCTTTCCGTCTTGTATGAGCAACACATATCCATTTGCTATCCCCACCTTGCCGTTCATAGAGACAATGTCTCCATGAAATACGTTCTGGCCATGAGCAAACGCAAAGTTAGCAAGCGCAATCAATAGTATGATAGTTCTATTTATATAGCTCATTTTTAAGAATGTTATACTTAAACAAATACATCAGATACTCTTTTTGAGTAAGATTACAAGCGTCGAAAGTGCAAATTTTGTCTTTATTTACCAATAATTGCCTATTACATATGCCTAAACAAGCTGGAAACCATTTGCAAGTTTTGCAATAGCTTGGTTGCATGTCTGAATACCAACTTTTCATTTTTTCTTCATTCCAATGGATTTTACCAGAAATCATATCAAGTTTTCCCAATGCGTTTTCGTCGTTAAATTTAGAAATTGTTGTGCATTTGAAAATTTTCCCATCATAATTAAATAGAACTTGATTTTTCCTTTCTGCAAAACAGACGCAACCCTTGGGCATGAAATAATAATCTACAAGAAATTTTCTCTCTAAAAAAGTTTGGATAGCATTTTTTAGAGCTTCTGTATTTACTTTTTCAGTTTTTAGCTGCCATACTTTCTTTATTATGACATACGTTTTTCTACGATCTAAGAAATCTATATCGTCAATTATTTCCTCTATATCTCGTAAAGTTCTATTATCAAAATTTACTCTAACAGCAACCCAACGCTTACCTATCTTCTCATTAATTTCTTTTAGAGTCTTGATGGTTTTTGCATAGGTATCCATTCCTGTTATTTTATCCACTTTAATTTTGTTATGGCTACTATGCCCTCCATCCAAAGTTATCTGAAAATGGCATCTAAACTGCTTAAGATAATTTATTTGCTCAGATGTAATAAGAGTGGAGTTTGTTGTAAAATCTGCTATCAACTCTATACTTCTTTCAGAACAAAATACATTTGAATAATCAAGCAATTGTTTTATCCCGTCAAAATACAAAAATGGTTCTCCACCAAAAAAAGACAATTTTAATGTCTTAAATTTAGTTGTTTCATAATGTAAATATATGTTCTTTTTTATAGCTTCTATAACACCAGAGCTTAGCTTGCTACCTACAATTCTATTTTCATAGCAATACCAACAACTAAGATTGCAATCTAACGTTGTGTTTACAACGACATTATACAATCTATCGCTATTAATCATTTTTTCCTTCCCAACAAGAATATTTCCACATTCGTCAATAGTATCGTCGATGATAAATTTATTCTCTACAAGTTTATCATACAGTTTGGGATTCCTTGCTTTTATAACTTCTACATTTTGGACGTTTCCTTCAAAAAGTTTATGGCATGCTTCATTTAATAATAAAAAACAATTGCTAACCGAACAATAATGAAGAAATTGGTGTGGAAGAATTTCTTCATAAAATTGATATTGGGAATTTTTCATATATATAAAATTCTTATAGTAAGCGTTGCCCACTGATGGTGAGCAACGCTTTTGATAATAATACAATTTCAGTGCAAAATTCTAAAAATGCTCTTCTAAAGACACATTGCATTTACCTGACCCATTGTTGGTGCCAGAACATTTTCCACTGTCATTGTTTGTACCCGAACAAGTACCATCTGCATTATTGGTCGTAGATGCTTCTTGTCCAACACTTCCACCTGCAACAAGAAGCATTTCTTCTTTTTGCAATGCATCTACCATGGACTTTGGCAGTGACATAAATTGTGAATTTCTTTCCATAATACCCTGTTTATGAAAGTTAATACTTAATTTATGAAAGAGTTGACATAATATATCACTCTTTTATGTCGGCAAATATATAGCTATTTTTTGAAGTTTCCAAGAAAAGCACTCTGTGTTTTTAAGAATTTATATATAATTAACGATATTAAGAGCGTTTTGTCAGAAAAATAGTAGTCTTTTCGACAAAAAAAACACAACTCAAATGGGAATACTTTCTTTTTGCTATTTTTACATGTCATACGTAATAAAATTAATGAGTGCGAATAGAATCCTTGTAAACTGTAATACGTTTTCTTACGTTGTCTATGATATTTCCATCTCGTTGCACATGGAAGTACTTCTCGATGTAGCGAATGTTCGGGTCATCAGCAGGTAGCACCATCTTCAATGCCCTATACTTCAAGTCTGCCTCCTCCCAATCTTGGTAATCTCGCCATTGGGTTAGATTGCCCCAAATGGAAATGACAAGAGATAGAGCCAAGCCACCTATGAAAAGAAGAACATTCTTTGAGGTTGGCTCGAAGCGATGGGTTACAACCTTCTTTTGAGGTGATTTGTTCATCACTTCAAGTTTATCTTGCAATGCCTTTGAGAAAACATAATTCGGGGTCTTGCTCGTTTCCACCAACTTGCAGATGGTGATGAGGTCGATGCGAACACGATTCGTGCTCAGCAATGGGAAAAGGGTATCTCTTGCCTCGTCCTCGTATTTCGCCATCAGCTCCAACGCCTCGGGCAGGAGTTTCACCCTGGCAAGTGTTCTTCGACATATCGATACCCTCATGGGTGCTGAGTTCACTGATATGCTCGTCCACGAAGGAGAGAAGGGTGGCCTGTGTCTTGACACTGCCCTGCAAAGCCTCCTTGACATCCCTTGCCTCGAAGTCCGTCCTCTTTTCCACAAGCACATCGAAAGCCTTTTGTCCGCTCTTTTTGAGGTAGAGCAACACCTTGAATTTTTCGATTTTCATAACGCTTACATTTTGAGTGTGCAAATATAATCATTTTGTAAGCGTTCCTTGATACGCAAAACATTGAGAATCAGCGCAATAAAATCCGTTGATGCACAAAGTTGCCTTTACGTATTGTTACCTGCTTTGCATAGGTAACTGTGGCTCACGATTTGGTAACTGAACTACTTCAATATTCCTCACTCGCTTGCTTTATGTCGATTTGGCAACTTTGTGCAAATCTACTCATTCCCAACTGTTTACGTTCCAACCTCTCTTATTCTCCTTTGGCTGCTTTAGAGCTTTGTGTTAAAATATCTAACTCATAGAGTTACGGTTGAAAAGTCATAGAGTTACGAGGGATAACTCGGTGTTTTCGCATGGCTTACTATCATATTTCGCAATTCGCCATTGATTTGCAGCGTGACAGTTGTGACACAGAATAATGCGGTACGCCGTTTCACCATCATTTACACAGATTCACCATCCTAGACTCTTCGTCATCGACATAGATTCTCCGTCATTGACATAAATGCAGAAAATCTCCAATATCCAGGAATATCCACCCGAAAATTTTTTCCTCTCAAAAGTTTTTCGTAATTTTGCACCTTGAAAATAAGAGAAATGGAGAAAACAATGGAGAATCGTGCCCAGAACACAAAGGAACAAGCCCCTGATATGAAGAATCAGACTCTGAACATGAAGAATCAGACAGACAAGGCCATGTATAGCATCGGACTCGATGTAGGCTCTACCACAGCCAAGATTGCCGTCATCGACAGCAGAAACAACTTGATTTACTCGAAATACGAACGCCACAACGCTCGTGTCACAGAACTTGTGTCTCGATACTTCGACGAGATACAGACCCTCATTGGCAATGCCGAAGTGAACGTATGCGTGACGGGAAGCGTGGGAATGGCCACAGCCGAGCAGCTCAAGGCTGAGTTTGTGCAGGAAGTGGTGGCAGCAAGCATCTATGCCCGCAATGCCCATCCCGAGGCGAAGGCTCTCATCGACATCGGAGGAGAAGATGCCAAGGTCATCTTCTTCAAGTCATCTCCAGTTTACAATCAGAAAGGAGGCATGGAGCTTAACCCAAAAGAAGGCATGAAGCTCAACCAAAATGGAGGCATGGAATTGCGCATGAACGGTAACTGCGCCGGAGGCACAGGTGCCTTTATCGACCAGATGAGCGTGCTGATGGGCGTAGATAACCAGAAGATGAGCGAACTGGCGATGAAAGCCAAGCACATCTATCCGATGGCGGCACGCTGCGGCGTGTTTGCCAAGACCGACATCCAGAACCTGATGGCACGCAACCTGCCCGAGGAGGACATCGCAGCCAGCATTTTCCATAGCATCGCCGTGCAGACGGTGGTGACGCTCTCGCATGGCATGGACTTCCATGCCCCTATCCTGCTCTGCGGCGGTCCGCTCACTTTTCTCCCAGCCCTCCGCAAGGCGTTCTGCGACTACATGAAGCTATCGCCCGAGGATTTCATTGTCTCAGAAAACAGCAATTTGATTCCAGCCATGGGATGCGCCTACCGGGCGAAGAAATCTCACTCGGATTCCAAGAATCAAGCGAATTCCATGCCCCTCACAGATTCCACATCATCCCGAACAAATCTCGCAGATTTTAAAATGCGCCTCAGCAAAGAAATTTCCACCGAATGGCATAGTAGCTTGCAGCCATTGTTTAAGGACGACAGGGAGCACGAGAAATGGCTTAAATCGAAAGCTAAGTTCGCCACCGACACCAAACCGCTCGAAAAAGGCAAACAGCGCATCGTGATTGGCATCGATTCGGGCTCCACAACCACAAAAATCGTAGCCGTAAGGTTGGAGGGAGACATTGTCTTCACGAATTATCGCCTAAACCTCGGCAACCCTATCAAGGCGGTGGCCGACGGATTGAAGGCACTCAAGGACGAGGCTGCCCATAGAGGCGCGGAACTCGAAATCGTAGGCTCTTGCTCCACGGGCTACGGAGAGGAACTGATCAAGGCGGCATTCAACCTGGACAGCGGCATCATCGAGACCATGGCGCACGAGCGTGCCGCCGCCTCACTGATGCCCGACGTGAGCTTCATCCTCGACATCGGCGGACAGGACATGAAGGCCATCTTCGTGGAGAAGGGAGCCGTGGTGCGCATGGAACTCAATGAGGCTTGCTCATCGGGGTGCGGCACCTTCATCCAGACCTTCGCCAACAACTTGGGCTACAACGTGAGCGACTTCGCCAAGCTCGCCTGCCAGTCGAAGGCTCCTTGCGACCTGGGCACCCGATGCACCGTGTTTATGAACTCGAAGGTGAAGCAGGTACTCCGCGAAGGGGCATCCGTGGCTGACATCTCGGCTGGCATCTCCTACTCCGTCATCAAAAATTGCCTATACAAGGTGCTGAAGCTCCATGGCAACGAGAACCTGGGAGGCAAGATAGTGGTGCAGGGTGGAACGATGAGAAACGATGCCGTGGTGCGTGCCTTCGAACTTCTCACACACACCGAGGTGGCTCGAAGCAACATGCCTGAGCTGATGGGTGCCTACGGCTGCGCCCTGCACGCCGCTCATCTCGCGAAGATTCCGCAAAAAGATTTACACCGACAAGACTTGACAGAAACTGAAAATAAATCGGCAAGAACCATCGACGACCTCCTGAGCCTCGCCCACTACGAGACGAAGCAATTGCAGTGCAAGGGTTGCGAGAACCATTGCTTTGTATCTCGATACACCTTTGCGGGCGGCAACAAATTCTACTCGGGCAACAAGTGCGAACGTGTGTTCAACAACAAAGGAAGAAACGAGATAAAGGGGAAAAATATCTACGATTTTAAATATCGCTTACTATTTGATAGAAAGACAGTTGACCCCCTTGATGTAACAAAACGCTACGTAAAGGTAGGCATCCCTCGCATCCTCAATATGTATGAGGAATTTCCTTTTTGGAATGCCCTTCTCCGTCATGCCGGCTTCGATGTCGTACTTTCCTCGGAATCCACATTTAGCAGGTACGAGGGAGCCTTGAACACGGTGATGAGCGACAACATCTGCTTCCCTGCCAAACTCGCCCACAGCCATCTGAAGGAACTGAACGAGAACCCCGAGGTGGATAGAATCTTGATGCCATACGTGGTGTATGAGCACAACGACGACCCCGACAACACACTGAACAGCTTCAACTGCCCTGTGGTATCGGGCTATAGCGACGTCATCAAGAGTGTCATCGACCTCAAGAAGCCTATCGACTCCCCTGTCATAAACTTCGCCCAGCCGAAGGCCCTGGAGAAGCAAATCGTAGAATATCTCCACGAATTGGGTGTGAGCAAGAAGATGGCGAAAGTCGCCCTGCAAGAGGCGATAAAGTCACAAGAGAAATACAACAAGGACATCAAGGAGAAAGCCCTGGAGATTCTTGGACATAGCTCCTTTGCCGCGGATTGCAAATTGACCATCCTCCTCGCCGGTCGCCCTTACCATACAGACCCCCTCATCCAGCACAAGTTATCAGAGATGATAGCCAACCTTGGCGTGAACGTCATCAGCGACGATATCGCAAGAAGCACGCCCGACACGGAAAACGACAAGAGCGACCCAAGCCATTGCGTAGCTGAGACTTATCTCGTAAAGCAATGGGCTTATATGAACCGCATCATGAAGGCGGCGCAGTGGGCTGCCGAGCAAGGCAACGACGTGCATTTCGTGCAGATGACCAGCTTCGGCTGCGGTCCAGACAGTTTTATACAAGACGAAATCCGTGACATCATGAAGCGTCACGGAAAACCCTTCACGCTCTTGAAAATCGATGACGTGAGCAACATCGGAAGCCTCAAGCTCCGTGTCCGCTCGCTCGTGGAAAGCCTCAAGGGAGTGAAGATTGAAGAACGAAGAGTGAAGAATACCGCACTTACCCAGACAAAAGTCTTCCAGAAGAAGGACGTACACCGCACGATACTCGCCCCATTCATGACGGAGTATCTCACCCCTATCATCCCGCCTATCCTCAAGCTGATAGGCTACAATGTGCAGGTGCTCCCGATGAGCGACGAGGCGAGCGCCGAGCTAGGATTGAAGTTTGCCAACAACGAGGTGTGCTACCCTGCCACCCTCATCGTGGGAGACATCATCAAGGCGTTGAAGTCTGGCAAATACGACCTCCAGAACACCGCCGTGGTGATGAGCCAGACGGGCGGACAATGCCGTGCCACCAACTACGCCGGACTCATCAAGCGAGCCATGGTATCGAATGGTTTTCAGGACGTTCCGCTGATAACCCTCGGCGTGACAGCCTCCACGGGCGAGGCATCGGGCAACACCGACGACAAGCAAGACTACAACGAGCAGGAGGGCTTCAACGTGCCTTGGCTCAAGTACTCGCAAATCATCGTCACCGCCATCCTCTATGGCGACGCCATCAACGAGATGTACAACGCCTGCATCGTGAGAGAACGCAAGGCGGGCATCGCCAAGGAGCTGCGCGACAAGTACATGCGCCTCATCGACGAGCCTATCTCCCACAACTCCGCCAAGGAACTCATCCAGCTTCTGGAGAAAGCTGCCAAGGAATTCGATACGAACACCCTCGACCGAGACCTGCCGAAGGTAGGAATCGTGGGCGAGATATTCCTGAAGTTCAACCCCTTCTCCCATCAGTATCTGGAGAAGCAAATCATATCCCGGGGCATCGAGGTGGTACCGCCGCTGCTCGCCCCGTTCTTCCTGCAGGAATTCGTCAACGTGGAGGTACAGAAGCACATGCGTCTGAGTTGCACCCGAGTGCCCGACTTCGTAGTGAAGGGAGCCTACCAGACGCTCATCGGAAGGAGACTGCGCCAGGTGAACAAGGCAGCGTCTAAATTCCGGTATTTCCGCCACTTCACCAACATCTACGACGATGCCAAGGATGTGGAAGGCTTGGTAAGCATGGCAGCCCAGTTTGGCGAAGGATGGCTCTTGCCAGCCGACATCGTGGGCTACATCCGCGACGGCGTAACCAACATCATCTCTCTGCAACCCTTCGGCTGCATCGCCAACCACGTGATTTCGAAGGGCATCGAGAAGCGTCTGCACGACCGCTTCCCGCAGCTTAACCTCGTATCGCTCGACTTCGACTCGGGCGTATCAGAGGTCAATGTAACAAACCGTCTGCTGCTCTTCCTCGACAGCATCGCATCTTGATTTTATCCTACGGAATTTAAACGGATTCTAAACGGAAATAGACATCGAAAATCCGTATATATTCCGTTTAAGTTCCGTAGGATTCTAAAAAATCAGTAGGATTCTAAAAAAAATCAGTCTCGCAAACAAAAAAGCCCATCTAATTCTTTGAAAAATAAGAAAATAATCGTATCTTTGCACACGAATTTTATTGATACACATAAGACAATGAGTAAAGATACATTAACTCATCAGCTGACGGAGACCATCGACGAGCTTTCTAGCGCCGAATCCCTGAAAGGTCTCTTCCATCAGCATAGAGACGGAAATCCACTTCCTTCGGGCAAGGCGCTCGAAGACATCATCAGTCTGTCTCGATCCATCCTCTTTCCGGGATATTTCGGCAATTCGTCCGTCAATATCTCCACCATCAAGTATCACATCGGAGTAAGAGTAGAGAAGCTCTACTCCATGCTCTCGGAACAGATTCTGGCAGGACTCTGCTTCGCCAACGACTGCGAGACGGAGACCCAGGCAGAGCTGCAACGTCAGCGCGCCAAGGCGGGCGTCATCGCCGCCAAGGCCATCATGGAGTTCCCGAAGCTCAGAAAAATCCTAGCCACCGACGTGGAGGCTGCCTACGAGGGCGACCCTGCGGCTGTAAGCCAGGGAGAAATCATCTCTTGCTATCCAGTCATCAAGGCTATCACCAACTATCGCATCGCCCACGTGCTCTACAAGCTGGGTGTGCCACTGATACCCCGCATGATGACCGAGCTAGCGCACTCTGAGACCGGCATCGACATCCACCCAGAGGCCACTATCGGCAAGCATTTCACCATCGACCACGGCACGGGCGTGGTAATCGGTGCTACCTGCATCATAGGCGACAACGTGAAGCTTTACCAGGGTGTGACCCTCGGAGCCAAGAGTTTCCCACTCGACAAGGACGGCAACCCTATCAAGGGCATTCCTCGCCACCCTATCCTCGAAGACGATGTCATCGTGTATGCCAACGCCACCATCCTAGGCCGCATTACCATCGGCAAGGGCTGCGTAGTAGGTGCCAACGTATGGGTAACCAAGGACATGCAGCCAAAAACAAAAAAATATAGAAAAGAAAAACAAAGTTTATTAGATATTGAATTCAATAATGGAACAGGAATTTGAACTCATTGCCAAGACCTTTATGGGTCTGGAGCCAGTCTTGGCTGAGGAGCTCACCCAACTGGGTGCTAACAATGTACAAATAGGTCGCCGCATGGTATCTTTCACGGGCGACAAGGAAATGATGTATCGTGCTAACTTCCAGTTGCACACAGCCATCCGCATCTTGAAGCCTATCAAGCACTTCAAGGCTCGTTCTGCCGAGGAGGTATATGACGAGATTCAGAAAATCAAATGGGATGACATCTTGGACGTCAAGAAGACTTTCTCGGTAGATTCTGTGGTCTATTCAGAGGAGTTCCGCAACTCTCGCTTCGTGACCTACAAGGTCAAGGACGCCATCGTCGATTGGTTCCGCGAGAAGCAGGGCACACGCCCTAACATCAGCGTGTCTAACCCAGACATCCGCCTCAACATCCATATCGCAGAAGACAACGCCACACTGAGCCTCGACTCCAGCGGCGAGAGCTTGCACCGCCGTGGCTACCGCCAGGAGCAGGTGGAGGCACCGCTCAACGAGGTGCTCGCAGCCGGCATGATTCTCATGACAGGCTGGAAGGGCGAATGCGACTTCATCGACCCTATGTGCGGTTCGGGCACCATCGCCATCGAGGCTGCCCTCATCGCCCGCAACATATCACCAGGTGTATATCGCAAGGAATTCGCCTTCGAGAAGTGGAACGACTTCGACCAGGATCTCTTCGACAGAATCTACAACGACGACTCGCAGGAGCGTGAGTTCACACACCACATCTACGGCTACGACATCGACATGAAGGCGGTAAACACCGCCAACCTCAATGTGCGCGCAGCTGGTCTTACCAAAGACATCACCATCCAACAGCAGGACTTCAAGGACTTCACCCAGCCAGCCGAGAAGAGCATCATCGTGATGAACCCTCCATACGGCGAGCGTATCTCTACCCCTAACCTCCTGAACACCTACAAGATGATAGGCGAGCGATTCAAGAAGGCTTTCGCCGGCAACGAGGCTTGGGTATTGAGCTATCGTGAGGAATGCTTCGAGCAGATTGGCTTGAAACCAAGCATCAAGATTCCTGTATATAACGGAAGCTTGGAGTGCGAGTTCCGCAAGTATGTGATGTTCGACGGCAAAATGAAGGACTTCCGCTCTGAGGGCGGCATCGTGAAGACTGAGCGCGAGAAGCGAGAGATGGCACAGAAACACCGCTTCAAGAAGGAGCGTGAGTTCAAGAAACGTGTAAGCGAGGAAACAGAGAACGAGGAGGCAGACATCCGCAGCTTCCAGTTCCACAGCCATCGTTTGGAGGACTTCGAGAAGCGTCGCGCCGAGTTCCGCAAGGGCGGAAGAGCTCGCATCGGCGAGGGAGGCAGAAGAAACAATGACGACGACCGCAAAGGCGGACGCAGCTTCGGCGGAAAACGTGACGACAAGCGTGGCGGATTCAAGGGTGACCGCAAGGGTGGCCGTGACTTCGGCAAGCGCTTCGAGAAAGCTGGCAAGCGTGGAGGCTTCAAGGGCGACAAGCGTGGCGGAAAAGCTTTCGACAGCAAACCAAGCTTCAACGACTCTGACTTCGACGACGAGGATTAAATGATAAGATAAAAAGACCTTGATGTAACAAAACACTACGTCAAGGTCTTGAAAAAAATCTAGAAAACATGAATTTAAAAAATTCGCTATACACATTATCTCTAGCTGCTATGATGGCAATCGGCACGGTAAACGCGCAAGCACAGGGGGTAGTTCCCGCACAGAAAGGCGACAAGGCTTTCACCCTGGAAGACCTGAACTTCGGTGGCAACAACTATCGCAAAATGGTGGCAAAGAACCGCTGGTGTACTTGGTGGGGCGACCAGCTCATCCACCAAGACGTAGAGGCTTGCTATCTCGTGAACAAAAAAACAGGCAAGGAGACCAAGCTCTTCGGCATCAACGACATCAACCAGGCCATCGGTCCTACCAAGGACCGCAAGGTACACGCCCTCTACAATGCTCAGTTCCCCTTTGCAGGCAAGAACATCGTGGTCATCAACGAGGGTAGCAAGACCTACACCGTGGATTGGAAGAAGCGCAAGCTCGTAAGCACGATGGAGTTCGAAGACGGTGAAGACCTCTTGGAGGCTAACGCCCAGCAGAACGCCTTCGCCTACCTCAATGGCAGCAACCTTTGGGTACGCACCGCTGATGGCAACAATATGCAAATCAGCAACGACGGAAGCCGTGAAATCGTATATGGACAGAGTGTTCACCGTGATGAGTTCGGCATCTCGAAGGGTACTTTCTGGAGCCCAGATGGAAGCAAACTCGCCTTCTATCGCATGGACCAGAGCATGGTGACCGACTATCCACAGGTCAACATCCCAGAAATCGACTATTTCAATCACCCTGAGACACAGAGTTGCATCGCAACCGCCGCCCCAGACAAGTATCCGATGACGGGCGAGACCTCCCACAAGGTAACTGTGGGCGTTTTCGACGTAAAGACAGGCAAGACCCTCTATCTGAAGGCTGGCAACCCTACCGACCGCTACTTCACCAACATCGCTTGGAGTCCAGACTGCAAGACCATCTACATGTTTGAGTTGAACCGCGACCAGAACGACTGCCGCCTCACTGCCTACAGTTCAGAGACAGGCGAAAAGACGGGCGAACTGTATCGTGAGACCGACGACAAGTATGTGGAACCATTGCATCCTATCCAGTTCCTGCCTTGGGACAGCAACAGTTTCATCATGCAGAGCCGCAAGGATGGCTACAACCATCTCTACCTCTGCACACTCGGCAAGCACGGCAGCCGCATGGCTAGCAACACCGAATCTTTGGAAATCAAGCAGTTGACCAGCGGCAAGTTCGAGGTGATGGAAGTGCTCGGCTTCTATCCAGCGCACAAGAGCATCATCATCGCCAGCAACGAGTGCTCCCCTATCCAGCGCAACATCTTCCTGGTGGACGTGCAGAGTGGCAAGCGCACGATGATAGACGATTGCGGCAAGGGATGGCACAACGCCACCCTGAGCGAGAGCGGCAAGTATCTCGTGGATAACTACTCCACTCCTACCGTGCCTCGCAAGATTGCGATTATCAACAACGAGTTGGGCGACCGCATCCCTTACTTCACCGCCGAGAACCCTTGGAAGGGCTACAACGTGCCTGAGTATAGCTGCGGCACCATCAAGGCAGCCGATGGCGAGACAGACCTCTATTATCGCATGGTGAAGCCTGTGAACTTCGACCCAAAGAAGAAGTATCCTACTATAATATATGTATATGGTGGTCCTCACGCCCACAACGTGGATGCCCGCTGGAACTACTGCAGCCGTGGCTGGGAAACCTACATGGCAGAGAAGGGCTACCTGCTCTTCATCCTCGACAACCGTGGAAGCGAGAACCGTGGCAAGGCGTTCGAGCAAGTTACCTTCCGCCAGCTCGGTCAGGAAGAGATGAAAGACCAGATGAAGGGCGTGGAGTACTTGAAGAGCCTTCCATACGTGGATGCCGACAGACTGGGCGTACATGGTTGGAGCTTCGGTGGATTCATGACCATCTCATTGATGACCAACTATCCTGACGTGTTCAAGGTAGGCGTGGCAGGCGGACCTGTCATCGACTGGCACTGGTACGAGGTGATGTACGGCGAGCGCTATATGGACACCCCACAGGCCAACCCAGAGGGCTACAAGAAGACCTCGCTGCTCTACACAGCGAAGAACCTGAAGGGCAAGCTCCAGATTATCCAGGGCTACAACGACGTGACCGTCGTTCCACAGCACTGTCTCACCTTCCTGAAGGCTTGCATCGCAGCTGGCACCCAGCCCGACTTCTTCATGTACCCTGGCGAACCTCACAATATGAGAGGTCATCAGAGCACCCACCTGCATGAGCGCATCAGTCAGTATTTCTTCGACTATCTGAAGTAAAAACAAACTTCCGATAGCCGAAGGCAAAGCACTAGAATTCAATAACAACACAAAAACAATAACTTACAGCAAATGAAAATTTTATTGTTAGGAGGCGGTGGCCGCGAGCACGCCTTAGCATGGAAAATCGCCCAGAGCGAGAAAGTGGAGAAACTCTTTATCGCTCCAGGTAATGCCGGTACTCAGAATGTCGGCGAGAACGTGAATATCAAGGCTGACGACTTCGAGACCTTGAAGCAGTTCTGCGTAGAGAACGGGGTCGATATGGTCGTAGTTGGACCAGAGGATCCATTGGTAAAGGGTGTTTACGATGACTTCAAGAACGACCCTCGCACCAAGGACATTCCGGTAATCGGTCCTTCGAAGGCTGGTGCCGTGTTGGAAGGCAGCAAGGATTTCGCCAAGAAATTCATGAAGCGCCACAACATCCCTACCGCCAAGTATGAGACATTCGACGGCGAGCATGTAGAGGAAGGCTTGAAGTTCTTGGAGACCTTGAAGGCTCCTTACGTACTGAAGGCAGACGGTCTTTGTGCCGGCAAGGGCGTTCTCATCCTCCCTACCCTCGAAGAGGCTAAGAAGGAGTTCAAGGAGATGCTCGGCGGTATGTTCGGCAACGCTTCCGCACGTGTGGTAATCGAGGAATTCTTGAGCGGCATCGAGTGTTCTGTATTCGTCTTGACCGATGGCAAGAACTACAAGATTCTGCCTGAGGCTAAGGACTACAAGCGCATCGGCGAGCACGATACAGGCTTGAACACCGGTGGTATGGGTAGCGTTACCCCAGTGCCATTCGCCACCAAGGAGTGGATGAAGAAGGTGGAAGACCGCATCATCCGTCCTACCGTGGATGGCTTGGCTGAGGAGAACATCGACTACAAGGGATTCATCTTCTTCGGCCTCATCAACGTAGAGGGCGAGCCAATGGTCATCGAGTACAACTGCCGTATGGGCGACCCTGAGACCGAGAGCGTGATGCTCCGCCTGAAGAGCGACCTCGTAGATCTCTTCGAGGGTGTGGCTGCCGGCGACTTGGATAAGCGCAATATCGAGTTCGACGACCGTTCCGCAGTCTGCGTGATGCTCGTGAGCGGTGGTTATCCAGAGGCTTACAAGAAGGGCTATCCTATCGAGGGCATCGACGACGTGGAAGGCTCTGTGGTATTCCACTCTGGCACAGCCATGAAGGACGGCAAGGTGGTAACCAACGGCGGACGTGTGATCTGCGTGGTAAGCTACGGCAAGGACAAGGACGAGGCCTTGAAGAAGAGCTTCGCCGAGGCACAGAAGATTCACTTCACCGACAAGTACTTCCGCTCGGACATCGGACAAGACCTTTAGTTTTTAATGTTAAATTAGAAATGTTAAATGTTAAATTAGGCTTACGCCTTTATGTTGACTGAAAGATACGCCAATCAGTTAACATTTAACATTTAACATTTAACATTGATATAGATGTTAAGAAAGAAAACTTTTCAGAATAAGGTAGCGGCAAGCCGCTACGCTCTCCCTATCACAGCAACCCTTGCCGCCCTGGTATGGGTTGCTGTAGGTTTATTGGTATCCAACATCTGGATACAGTTTGCCTTCACCATTTTCTCTACCCTGCTGATGGTGGAGCTGAACAACCATAACTCCCTGATGCGCACTTATAGCCGCATGGTATCTTGCAGCTTCTTGGTATTGATAACAATGTCAGCGCTCCCTGCCCCATCCTTCAAGGCATGCATCGTGACGATGTGCTTCATCGCCTTCTATCTCATCGTATGGAACGGCTACCAAGACAAACGGTCGGCAGGATGGACATTCTATGCCTTCTTCTGCATCGGCCTCGCCTCGATGGTCTTTGTGCAGATAGGGTATTTCTTGCCGATACTCTGGTTGATGATGACGTTCTTTACCAATTCCTTCAGTCCCCGCACCTTCGTGGCTTCCCTCCTCGGAGTCGTCAGCCCTTATTGGTTCTCGGCAGGCTACTTCGCCTATACCAACAACATGGATGGTCTCCTCAACCACTTGGCGGACTTCATCGACTACCAAGACCTGTTCGACTATTCGCAGGTTACCGACCACCAAGTAGTCAATCTCGTGTTTCTTGTCATCCTGGGCATCTGTAGTTCCATACACTTCATACACACCGCCTACGCCGATAAGATACGCACCCGAATGATATACGAGACCTTCATCATGGTGAACTTCGTGAGCCTCGCCTTCATCATACTGCAGCCTCAGCACATACTGGAGTTGGGCGGCATCATGATAGTGAACACTTCACCTCTCATCGCTCACTTCATCACCTACACAAAGGGCAAGGTGACCAACATCATGTTCATCTCCATGCTCGTCATCATCGCATTGATATTATTATACAACATATTCATACCAGAGACAACATTACTGACATGGATACAATCATTGGCTTCCTAATCAACTGGGGCTACTGGGGCATGCTGGTATCGGCATTCCTGGCAGGCAGTTTTTTCCCCTTCAGCAGCGAAGTGGTGATGTCGGGATTGCAAGCGGCGGGTCTCGACCCCGTGCAACTGGTCATCTACGGCAGCATAGGCAATGTGCTAGGCTCGATGTTCAACTATGGTGTGGGCAGACTAGGCAAGATGGAGTGGATAGAGCAATACCTCCATGTGAAGCAAGAAAGCCTCGACAAGGCAGAACGATTCATGGCTGGCAGGGGAGCTTGGATGGGATTCTTCGCCTTCATTCCCATACTCGGCAGTGCCATCACCATCGTACTCGGACTCACCAGAGCAAACATCGTGATATCGGTGTTAAGCATCACCATCGGAAAAGTATTGAGATACGTCCTGTTGGTCTATGGACTTAGTTTTATCGTTTAATTCTAAAATTGCATGATTATGAAGAGACTCTTATACCTTATTATATTATGTGGTATCTTGGCAGGATGCAAAGGCACTGCCAAGAAAGCAGGCACAGCCACAGAGGACGGTAAGCCAACTGTGACCGTTACCATTCCTCCTTTTGCCTATTTCGTGGAGAAAATCGCCGACGACAAAGTAAACGTCAACGTGATGGTGTCGAATGGCAACAACCCGGAGACCTACGAGCCATACGCCCAGCAAATGGTGGAGCTATCCAACAGCTCGATTTATTTCAAAGTGGGAAACATCGGATTCGAACAGACCTGGATGAAGAAGTTGCAAGACAACGCTCCACAAATGAAAATCATCGACACCTCGGTAGGCATCACTCCTGCCAAGACACCTGGTGGCAACATCGACCCACATACCTGGATGAGTTGCAAGAATGCCCGCATCATATCCCGAAACATCCTGAAGGCTCTCTGTGAGCTGGAACCTTCAAACAAGGATTTCTTCGAGAAAAACTATCAGTCGTTGCTCAGCATCATCGACAAGCAAGACAGCCTCATCACGGAGCAGGTCACCCAAAACCCAAAGTTCGAACATAAGTTTGTGATTTATCATCCTATCCTCACTTATTTCGCCCGCGACTACAAACTGGAGCAACTCGCCATAGAGGAAGAAGGCAGGGAGCCTAGCGCAGCCCAGCTACAGAGCCTCATCGAAAGAGCCAAACAAGAGAAAATCAAGTATTGCCTCATCCAAGCTGAGTTCGCCAACCGCAACACCACGACATTCATCAAGGAAAGTCACACCAAGGCATTCAATATCAACCCCTTGCAAGGCAACTGGGTGGAAGCCATGAAAGAAGTGACATGGGCACTGCAAGGCACAGAACTCGTAGTAGCAGGAGAAAAGAAGAAATAGAACGAAGATAACACTACAAATAGGACGAAGATACACAGTAAACAAAACGACGATACACTACAACAAAACACAATGACTCCAATCATACAAATCGAGCACCTCGCGGCTGGCTATGATGGCAAGCAAGTGCTCAACGACATCAATCTCACGGTCTATCAAGACGATTATCTTGGCATCATCGGTCCTAACGGTGGTGGCAAGACCACTCTGATGCGCCTTATCCTGAGACTGATGAAGCCTACGGATGGCAGCATCAAGTATTTCAAGGATGGCAAGGAGGTGAAGGAAATCAGCATGGGTTACCTGCCTCAGTACAATTCTCTAGACAAGCAGTTTCCCATATCCGTCTATGAAGTTGTACTCTCCGGACTGAGCCGAAGCAAGAGCCTCTTCTCTCGCTATACCCAGGCGCATCACCAGCAAGTGCTCGACACCCTGGAGCGCATGCAGCTCACCGAATATAAGGACCGCCACATCGCAGCCCTAAGCGGTGGACAGCTACAGCGAGTGCTCTTGGCACGTGCCATCGTATCGAGACCTGATGTCGTCATCCTAGACGAGCCCAACACATACATCGACCGCCGATTCCAAAAGCAAATGTACGAGATGCTGGAACAAATCAACAAGGAGTGCGCCATCATCATCGTGAGCCACGACATCGCCGAGGTATTGAACAATGTGAAGCACATCGCCTGCGTGAACCATCACCTGCATTACCACGATACCGCCGACATGCCTAGGGAAAAACTGGAAGAGCATTTTTTGAATGTATAGGGAATGATAAGCAGGAAGCTTACAAGTAGAAGAAAAAAAGCAGAAACTTTACAAATAGAAGAGAAAACAAGCAGGAAACAAGCTTTTCATCGCATAAATATGCCAATAATATACAAAATTCAATCTTTTTAGTACGAAAAGATTGGATTTTTCTTGTTTTTATATCAATATGTCAAGAATATTATGTACCTTTGCACTCGAATTAGACGAATGAGAGAGATTTCCTGTTATAATGGTTTATAATAGAAGCCATTTCCTATTATAATGGTTTATAATGGAAGCTATTTCCCCCATTATAACAGATTTTATACAAGAAAAAGAGAAAAATATGAACGAGACAATTATTTCTTTGGATATGTTGCAGTCAACTGGCATAGGTGCGTTGGCTTTGTTATTAGGAATGTTGATGACCAGAAACATCAAATGGCTACAGAAATTCTGTATCCCATCGCCTGTATCCGGAGGACTCGTCTTTTCCATAGCCACCCTGATACTTTATAAGTTTTTCCACATCGAGCTGAGCTTCGACGGCACCCTCAAGGATGTCTTCATGCTCGCCTTCTTCACCAGTGTGGGATTCCAATCCAACCTCAAGGTCATCAAGCAAGGAGGAAAGACGCTAGTCTTGATGCTCTGTCTCTTGGTAGGAATCATCATACTCCAGAACGTCATGCCTCTGCTCATCACCAAACTACTCGACGTGAGCCCTTTGATAGGCATGGCAGCTGGAAGCATCTCCATGGCTGGCGGTCATGGCACGGCGGGCGGTTTCGCCTCGGTATTGGAGCACCTGGGATTGAATGGAGCAGGCACCATTTCCATGGCGGCAGCCACCTTCGGACTGATAGCAGGCTCCGTGATAGGCGGTCCTATCGCTGAAAAATTGATTCGCAACAAGCTCACCTTCGAGCACGAGATAGAAAAAGACTTCGAGGTAGATCCTGCCATGGCGGGTATCGAGAGCGACGAGGCATCACCAGCCGGTCGTGAGAAACACCTCAGTAGCCACGAGATTGAGTTCCAGCACTATGCCAACGCCACATACACACTCTTGGTTGTGATGGCAGCAGGCACCGTGATGAGCAAACTCCTGCAGAGCACGGGCATCACCTTCCCTACCTACTTCGGCGCCCTCATCATGGCAGCCATCGTACGCAATATTATCGAACAGACTCCTTGGCGCAAGAAACTCGAAATGGAGAAGATAGTCAGTCTGGGCAATATCTCCCTCTCCGTGTTCCTGGGTATGGCGATGATTTCACTGAAACTTTGGGAACTTCAGACGCTAGCCTTGCCGCTTATCTCGGTATTGGTATGCCAGGTGTTGGTGATGATGCTCCTCACCTACTTCCTCGCCTTCCGCTTGCTGGGGAGCGACTACGATGCAGCCGTTTTGGTAGCTGGTATCTGCGGATTTGGACTTGGTGCCACACCGAATGCGATGGCCAATATGAGTGCCGTTTGCTACAAGTATCACTACACCGTGAAACCATTCCTCATCGTGCCTATCATCGGAGCAATGTTTGTAGATCTCATCAATACGGGTATCATCACCACCTTCCTCAACTGGATAGGGTAAAACTCTATGCGATTTTCGACACTCCCCAATAATCTATATATCTGATATGGCGCAACATCAATATTCCTTGATGTTGCGCCATAAATATATAATATTACCTAAAAAACACGGCATAAAAAGCCCTATCTCTTTTCTTTTTATTATCTTTGCATCGTTTTATATCCTGTTAGCACACCACATCGTGAGCAACAGAGCTAAAACAAGAAGAGAAAGCAAAGTTATAACAAACAAAGAAACATAATACATTAAAGTTTAAACAATAATGAAACAGTACAAATTGGTGGACAATATCTTCGGATGGGTCGCATTCATCATTGCGGCTTTCACTTATTGTTCCACAATTGAACCGACAGCCAGTTTCTGGGACTGTCCTGAGTTTATCACTACTGCTTACAAGCAGGAGATCGGTCACCCACCGGGGGCACCATTCTTCATGCTTCTAGGCAATTTCTTCACACATTTCGCTAGCGACACCACACAGGTGGCGAAGATGGTGAACACGATGAGCGCCCTGCTGAGCGCCGTTTGTATCATGTTCCTCTTCTGGACCATCACTCACTTGGCTCGCAAGCTCATCGTCAGCGACTGGAAAGAGATGACCACCGCCAAGATGATTGCCATCGAGGCATCCGGTATGGTGGGCGCACTCATCTACACATGGAGCGACACCTTCTGGTTCTCCGCCGTGGAGGGTGAGGTATATGCTTTCTCTTCTGCCTTCACCGCCGTGGTATTCTGGCTGATATTGAAGTGGGAAGACCATGCCGACGAGCCTCACAGCGACCGTTGGCTCGTGCTCATCGCCTATATGACAGGTCTGAGTATCGGCGTACACTTGCTCAACTTGCTCTGTATCCCAGCCATCGTGCTCGTTTACTACTACAAGAAGGTGCCTCATGCCAACCTGAAGGGTTCTTTATTGGCATTGATTATCTCTTTCTTGGTAGTCGTAGCCGTATTGTATGGTGTGGTTCCAGGTATCATCACCGTAGGTGGATGGTTCGAGTTGTTCTTCGTCAACACCCTCGGTTGCCCATTCAATACTGGTGAGATTGTCTATATCATCTGCCTCGTAGCCAGCGTTATCTGGGGTATCTACGAGACTTACAATGCATCAGAGAAGAACCAGAAAAAGCAGAACATCGCCTTCGTTCTCGGTTTCGGTATGCTTGGCATCCCATTCTATGGATACGGCTGGAGCGCAGCCATCACGGGTATCATCGTGCTGGTGATTCTTTGGTTTGTGCTTGGTTACAAGCGCAAGAAGGAAGTGGTTACAGGCGTTGACGAGGCTACAGGCATAGAAAAGAGAAAGATGCAGCTCTTGCCTCTTATCTCTGCTCGCGTCAAGAACACAGCCTTGCTCTGCATGTTGATGTTGATGATTGGTTACTCTAGCTATGCGCTCATCGTAATCCGCTCATCTGCCAACCCTCCTATGGACCAGAACTCTCCTGAGGACATCTTTACCCTTGGTAGCTATTTGAGCCGTGACCAATATGGCGACCGCCCATTATTCTATGGTCAGGCTTATACCTCTCAGGTAGCCCTCGAAGTGGATGGCAACATGTGCAAGCCTGAGATGCAGGAAGGTGCTCCAGTATATCAGCGCAAGGAGAAGGCCAGCAAGGACGAGAAGGACTCTTACTTCGTAGTAAGCCATAAGAATAAGTACATCTATGCACAGAATATGCTCTTCCCACGTATGTATAGCTCAGCCCATGCACAGGCATACGAAGACTGGTTGGGAGGCGTAGATGGAACTGAAGTTCCTTACGACCGTTGCGGTGAGAATATCATGGTGAAGGTGCCTTCACAGGTGGATAACATCCGCTTCTTCCTCTCTTATCAGTGCAACTTCATGTACTGGCGCTACTTTATGTGGAACTTCGCCGGTCGTCAGAATGACATCCAGGGTAACGGAGAACCTGAGCACGGCAACTGGATTACCGGTTTCTCATTCATCGACGACTCTATGTATGGCGACCAAAGCAAGTTGCCAGACGACTTGAAGGAGAACAAGGGACACAACGTGTTCTACTGCATGCCGCTGATTCTCGGTCTTATCGGTCTCTTCTGGCAGGCTTGGTACACACGCAAGCGCAAAGTGGTTAAGAACGGCGTGGAAACAGAGGAGATTCTCCCTGTAGGTATCCAGCAGTTTTGGGTGGTATTCTTCCTGTTCTTCATGACAGGCCTTGCCATCGTCATCTACTTGAACCAGACTCCTATGCAGCCACGTGAGCGTGACTATGCTTACGCCGGCTCATTCTATGCATACGCTATCTGGTGCGGCCTTGGCGTACTCGCCATCATCGACCTTCTCAAGGAGAAGGCTAAGTTGAGCGGCACAGCCGTGGCAGCCATCGTTGGTGTATTGGCATTGCTCGTTCCTATCCAGATGGTATCCCAAACTTGGGACGACCACGATCGCTCTAACCGTTACACCTGCCGTGACTTCGGTCAGAACTATCTGATGTCACTCCAGGAGAAGGGCAACCCTATAATCTTCACCAATGGTGATAACGATACCTTCCCACTCTGGTACAACCAAGAGGTAGAGGGCGTGGGTACCGATGCCCGCGTATGTAACCTGAGCTACTTGCAGACCGACTGGTACATCGACCAGATGATGCGTCCAGCATACAACTCTCCATCTGTGCCAATCACATGGCCAAGACTCGACTTCTGTTCGGGTACCAACGAGTATGTATCTGTAGAGCCTGAGGCAAAGAAGCAGATTCTCGACTTCTACAAGCAAGACCCAGAGAACGCCAAGAAGCAGTTTGGTAACGAACCATTTGAGCTGAAGAACATCTTGAAATACTGGGTACGCAGCAAGAACTCGGATATGCACTTCATCCCAACGGATACCCTCTACGTAACCATCGACAAGAATGCCGTGAAGAAGAGCGGCATGATGATGGCTTCGGATAGCATCCCAGACAAGATGGTTATCTCTCTCGCAGGCAAGAGCGCTCTCTACAAGGGCGACTTGATGATGCTGGAGATGTTGGCACAGTGCAACTGGACTCGTCCTCTCTACGTGGCTTTGACCGTGGGTCAGGAGAACTACATGAACCTTGGCGACAACTTCGTACAGGAGGGTCTCGCCAACCGTATCACTCCATTCACCACCAACAAGCCAGGTGCCAAGAACTTCGACACAGAGAAGACCTATCATAACATTATGACTCGCTTTAAGTTCGGCAACTTGAAGCAGAAGGGACTCTACATCGACGAGACCACGATGCGTATGTGCTACACACACCGTCGCTTGCTCGCCCAGACAGCCCTCCAGCTCATCGCCGAGGGCAAGAAGCAGAAGGCCATCAACATTCTGAAGAAGGCAGACGTAGAGATTCCTACATACAACGTGACCCTAGACTATATGAGCGGTGGCTTGGATATGGCTCGCGGCTGGTTGATGACAGGTCAGAAGGCTAAGGGTAAGGAATACCTGGAGGCTGTTTGGAAGAACGCTTACCAGTATCTCAACTATTACCTCTCGCTTGATAATGACCGCTTCCTGCAAAGTCAGAACGACTGCATCCGTCAGATTATGATTATGCAGAGCTGCAGCGAGGTGGCAGGTATGGTTAGCCCACAGTTGGAACAGAAGTACGAGAAGCAGCTCAATGCACTCTATACTTTGTACCACGGCAGAGGCGGACAGATGCCACAAGGCGGTAAATAAATACAATATGTAAACCTTGATACGGCTCAATACCCGTATCAAGGTTTATTTTCAACTATCAACTATTATCAAACTCGTATTCCACCAATTAATCAGTTTTTACCATGTTCATAGAGCAACCTGCAAAATGGCTAAGATGGTTATATCCTAAGGCTATCTGGAGAATGAATCCCAAGGAACATTCGGTTTATCTCACCTTCGACGATGGTCCGATACCCGAATCCACCCCATTCATCCTGGAGACTTTGAGGAAATACAATATCAAGGCTACTTTTTTCATGGTGGGTGAGAACGTGTTGCGTAACCACGATCTCTACAATCAAATCATAGCGGAAGGGCACCAAATAGGCAACCACACCTTCAACCACATCGGTGCCTTGAAACATCGTGTCATCTCATATGTCTTGAATACCAACAAGGCGAACGACATCATCCACGCCCATCTATTCCGTCCACCTCATGGATGGATGCGACCGAGCGAGTACTGGTGGTTGCACCGCACCTACAAGGTCATTATGTGGGACTTGGTGACACGCGACTACTCCAAGTGGCTCACGGCAGAAGACGTGGTCAACAATGTGAAGAAGTATGCCCGCAACGGTAGCATCATCACCTTCCACGACTCACTAAAGAGCATCGACAAACTGAAGACTGCGCTTCCACAAGCCATCGAATGGCTGATGGAACAAGGATACGAATTTAAGACTTTCGAATAAATAATGATTCGATTTTAAGACTTTCGAATAAATAATGAGGAACTAATTATGAGCAAAAGAATCAATAGCTACCAAGCTGTAGCATCATTTGTGAGGGGCTTCTTCGAGGCTTACGCCCGTGGCATCATGGACGCAGCCATCGGTGGCGACAACTTCGAGAAGAAGAACGATCCGAAGGAGGTGAAACAGATGATGCTGGAACATTACGGCGAGGTGAACCAATATTTCTTCGACATCATGTTCTCTACACTCGTACGCCTGAACTACAAGACTGCCGAGGAGGCGAACGAGCGCATGCAGAAGAATTTCGAGAGCATGAAGCAAGCCGATCCTACCTTCGAGCCAACAATGCTCGACTATCTGCGTATCGCTTGCAAGTCTAATCAGCTCTACAAAGCGATGGAAGCCGAATACAAGCGCAACTTCACTTGGCTCTTGCAAGGCAAATTCACCACCATCGAGGAACATGTAAGAGACTATACCCACGGCATCCTCATCAGCCTTGCAGATGAACCGATGGCAATTCATCTTCTCGTAAGAATCATCGTGAAGGCATACGCCTCTGGAGTAAAATGCGGTAGCAAAGAAGGAGAGCATACTCAGCTTCATCTCCCTACCCTGCACGGTATGCTTCTGAACAACGTAAACATCCTGCTCAATGAGGCACCTCTCACAAGCGACGGCGACGACCCGGTGGCACTCTTCAAGGAAGCCTGCAAGAACGAGGAGGAAAACATCAATGTACTCTTCAATACATTGAATGATACTATGAAAGAACTGGCAGAGGAATAAAAATAACCTCACATCAGGTGTTGTGCAAGCGCACATCAGCTGATAGACAACCGCCCAACAGCTGTTGTGCAAGCGCACATCAGCTGTTGGGCGGTTTGTTATATTGTATCTTCGAGAAACAAATACGATATTTCTCGAAGACTTATCATGCTTCTTTCGAAGACTTCTAATACGTATTACAAAGACTTACTGCATATCATACACCACCTGCATGAGCTTCTTACCTAGCTCATCAGCCTCTTCCATAGTAGAAGCCTCGCTATACACGCGGATGATAGGCTCGGTGTTGCTCTTGCGAAGATGTACCCACTTGTCAGGGAAGTCGAGCTTCACACCGTCGATGTCGGTAACAGTCACGTCTTTTTCCTTGCCATACATCTCCTTTACCTTGACGAGGATGGCATCTACATCGGTAGATGGAGTCAAGTCGATGCGGTTCTTGGCAATGAAATAGTTAGGGAAGCTAGCACGAAGTTCACTGACCTTGCAACCCTTGTGAGCCAGACTGCTCAAGAAGAGGGCGATACCTACGAGGGCATCACGACCATAGTGGCTCTCTGGATAGATAACTCCACCATTGCCTTCACCACCAATCACAGCGTGAACATCCTTCATCTTGGTTGTTACGTTCACCTCACCTACGGCAGCAGCTGTATATTTGCCACCATGCTTCTCGGTTACGTCACGAAGCGCACGGGTAGATGAGAGGTTGCTCACAGTATTACCAGGAGTCTTGCTCAATACATAGTCGGCTACGCTAACCAAGGTATATTCCTCGCCAAACATCTTGCCATCCTCGCAGATAAATGCCAAACGGTCAACGTCAGGATCAACCACGATACCCATGTTATAGCCACCCTTCTTCAACTCATCCATGATACCACCAAGGTTCTTCTCCAATGGCTCTGGATTGTGAGCGAAGTCGCCATTAGCCTCACCATTGAGGAAGGTGTATTCCACGCCCAATGCGTCGAGCAACTCAGGCAGGATGATACCACCCACGGAGTTGATGGAGTCAACGCAAACCTTGAAGTGAGCGTTCTTGATAGCCTCAACATCCACCAGCTTCAATGCCAACACAGAGTCGATGTGACGCTTGTTGAATGTATTGTCTTCTGTATATTTACCAAGGGAATCGACATCAGCATACTCGAAATCCTCCTTGTCTGCGATAGCCAACACCTCGTTGCCATTGTCCTTGGTCAAGAACTCGCCCTTCTCGTTCAAGAGTTTGAGGGCATTCCACTGGCGTGGGTTGTGAGAGGCAGTGATAATGATACCACCTGCCGCACCGCTCATAGTGACAGCAAGCTCTGTTGTAGGAGTTGTAGCCAAACCGATGTTGAGCACATCGTAGCCCATACCCATCAAGGTACCACAAACCACATTCTTCACCATCTCGCCCGAGATACGTGCGTCACGACCTACCACGATGGTATTGCTCTTAGAAGCACCGCTACGACGAATGAAGGTAGCGTATGCTGAAGTAAACTTCACGATGTCGAGCGGATTGAGCGTATCGCCCGCTGGACCGCCGATAGTACCGCGGATACCAGAAATAGACTTAATCAGTGTCATAAGTATATCTTTAAATTCTAATGATGTTCTTTATCTTTCGACATTCAGTGCCTGAACAAGGTCCTTTTTCTTACGATGTTCTGTCCCTCCTTATCGTCCTCTCTGCAAGGTTAAGTCATAGAGACATGCATACACACTTCCCGATGCCGCAGTCGTACCGTAGGTATGAGGAACCACCAAGCGAACGTGAGCTATTTTCTCGCCTTCCGCATTGCCACGACCAATCTTCACCCAACTGAAAGGAATCAGCCAGCCACTTGGCACCGTACCACTATAACTACCCGTATAGCTATTGCTGTTATAAGTAATGGCCATCAAGCTTGTGGAAACATCAAATGTGCCTGTGAAAGTACCAGAAGTATTGGTAACAGACATCTTGTCGGTATAGAAAGAATAATTCTTCACATTATTGCTCAACTGCAAGGAGTTGTCGCTCATCTCAGCAGCTGTATTCAGATTATATTCAGAGAATCTGCAGAGCACATCTGTGGTCTCACCCTTCTGGATATAATCGCCACAGCCCATTTCCAATACCTGCATATAGATACCATTACTATTGAAAAGCACGTATTCATTGTTGTCCTTTGTCGTATCAGTAAGAACCACGCTATTGTCCTTCTGCTTTCTTTCCCAACGGCTCTTGAACTCATCCTCGGAAATCACCTTGATGTTTTCATGACGCAAGAATGAACTGATGGAATCCAACTCACGGTCGCGCAAATCCTTATATGTCTCTGTATCACTACATGCGGCAAATGAGAAAAGAGCCGCAATAGCCATGATGGCAAATATAAACTTTTTCATTCCTTTAACTTAATTCTGATTTATTCGGCAAAGTTACAAAAAAGAAAAGACAACACCGAGAGAATAGGATGATTTTATTATTATTTATCACTTATTATCATCCTATTGCCCAAATTCGATGTTGTTTCCTCTTATTTCAATAAATCAGCAAAAGCCATGATGGCCTTCTGAGCCACCTGTTCTGCCTCCTCAATGCTGCAAAGTAATTTACCACCAGAGGCATTCATATGACCTCCGCCATTAAAGAATTGCTCCGCCATCTTATTGCAAGGGAAATCATCCACAGAGCGGAGACTCACCAAAATGCGATTGTCGATGTCGGTATCCTCACGCAAAGAGATGGAGAGCTTATGCCCCTTGATACGAAGTGGCTCATTGACCAATCCCTCCAAGTCGCCTTTGATGAAGTCATATTCCTTCAATTCCTTACGAGTGATGGTATAGTAACTGGCATGAAGCGACTCGATGACCTGCAACTTCTCGCTCATCAGATGACCACGGAATCGGATAGCCGATACACGAGAGTTGTTAAACACGTTGCGGAAAATCTTGTCCTTGTCAATGCCCTTGGTCAACAACTGGCAGATGATGTAATAGATGTCTGGGTTCGTTGAGTTATAAGTAAATCCACCTGTATCGGTCATCATACCACAATATACACAAGTAGCCCAAGTCTTGTCGAGAGCAGCGAAGCCATCCAACTGCCATACCAATCGGAACACCAGTTCGCTGGCACTGCAAGCATGAGGTTGCGAAACCATCAACTTCGCCTCCAAATTAGGAGCCAAATGATGGTCTATCACAATACGCTGTGCCTTGCATCCAGCCAATACATGGTCCATCTCATCGAGACGTCCCGTACTGCCGAAGTCAAGACAGAACACAAGGTCTGCCTCATCAAAAGCTTGCTGTACTTGCTCTGGATGCTTGTCGTATCTCACGATGTCGGAACTACCTGGCAACCACGAGATGGCATCAGGAATCATGTCAGGCACACATACCTTTGGACTTTTGCCCAAAGAGCGCAAATAATAAGCCCATCCCAAGGAAGAGCCGATGGCATCGCCATCGGGCGCCTTGTGGGCACAGATGACAATACGCTGAGAAGCCGCTATAGTCTCTCGGAGAATAGCGGCTTCTTGATCTGTAATTATATTGAGATTAATATCCATCTAATTTGATTAGAAGAGCTTGTTAGGATATACGCCTTCGTTCACGAGGTTCTGAATCTTATCAACCACGCTCTGACGATCGGCAGCGTATGTCACGCCAAACCACTTGCTGGTGGTATCGAGCACCTTCACGGTAGCTGTACCCTCGTTGATGAGCTTGTTGACCATCAATGGGATAAAGAACTCAGCCTTCTTGTTCTCCATGTTCTTAGGATCGCTCAAGAAGCCCTTGAAGTACTCCTCGCTGTGAGCGAAGTAATCTGGAGTGAATCCCCAAACATTCATAGAAACTGGTGTGTTGTCGCCTACGGCTACCCACTTACCCTCTTCGTCCTTGTATGAAACCTTGCCGTCGATACGCATAATCTCTGTGCGCTCTACGCAAGTAGTAAGGTTCTCGTTCTCATCCTTAGAGCAGATGCCACGAGCCACAGTGCCATTGTCACTCAAGGTGTTGCCTACACGGAAACCTACCATGGCGTAACGGTTGGTGCTACCCTCAGGAAGCTCTGAGAGGAACTTGCCGATAACCATAAAGCAGTCACGGTTGTAGAAGTCATCACAGTTGATAACGCAGAAAGGCTCCTTGATGACATCCTTTGCCATCAATACGGCGTGGTTGGTACCCCATGGCTTCTCACGACCCTCTGGAACAGAGAATCCCTCAGGAAGAGCATCCAATGACTGGAAGCAAAGCTCTACAGGTACATGACCCTCATATTTAGAAAGGATCTTCTCACGGAACTGATCCTCGAAATCCTTGCGGATGACGAAAACAATCTTTCCAAAACCAGCCTGGATAGCATCATAGATACTGTAGTCCATGATAGTCTCACCATTTGGGCCCAGACCATCGAGCTGTTTCAAACCACCATAACGGCTACCCATACCAGCAGCCAAAAGCAATAATGTAGGTTTCATATTATATCTTTTTATTTAATAGTTGATAGTTAATGTTATTATTAACACTGCAAAAGTAATAAAAAAAATGCAGTTAACTGCATCTTTACTTACTTTTTTTTGATTTATGTCAACATTTTATGTTTTTGCGCATCTTTATACACGATAAATGCAGAATGACTTTATGAATACGAAATGGCTTTATTATGCGGAAGGATACTCCAAAGGCGGAAAGGCATTCCTAGAAAGGATAGCCCACTGCCAAGTGGAGGCTCTGATTTTTCTTAAAGCTTGGAATATTATAGAACCCTCCCTTGCCGGTATCGTATGGCAAGTGCAAACCGATACCCCAATCCACACGTACCACAAACATGCCCATATCGTAACGAACGCCTACGCCTGTGCCTACCGCCAGCTGCTTGTAGAAAGAGCCAAACTTGAAAGATTCTTCATCAGACAACTCTGAGTCTTTCATCCAGACATTACCTGCATCCAAGAACACCGCTCCATACAAGTCGCCGAAGATACGTGGTCGATACTCCAAATTGGCCTGAAACTTGATGTCGCCAGTACGCAGGATATTGGCATATTTAGTACTCAACGCACTATAGTCTTG
>DBLF01000080.1:909-10137 GCA_002297965.1 Candidatus Segatella papionis | reverse complement strand
GTGGAGTTCTCATTCACCTGCCAGTACTTCACAAAGTCGGTCTCCATCTTCAAGAATTGAGAATACTCGTTCTTAAAGAGTGTCTTGCCTTCGCTATTCCATTTCTTGCCCGACAACAAATAGCCAAGCGACAGGACATTGCCCGCCTCGCTCACCGTAGTGGACCAAACGATAGGATTGCGATATTTCTGCGCACTGCGATAAGTGTAGGTATAACTCATCTTCGGAATGAATCGGTCGGCCATGGAGGTTGAGACATATACATTATTGCTCATAATGCTATCAAACTTCGGCGAAGTATAGTTCATGTACTCATACGAGAGTATCAACGGACTGAAAGAGTGGCGATGCTGATAAGATGTAGCCCAATCGTAGGTAAGCTCTCCACCAGCCACATGGCGACGAAAATATCCAGCACGATTCAAGATATTCATGGAAGCCTTGATAGTGGTAGTAGGATTACCATAGTAGCGACGTGGCATGTGCCCATTTCTGAATCTGCGTTCGTTTTGCGCCATCGTGCGGAAAGCGTTCCATGGCGTAATGATGCTAGGAAAAGATACCGAGACATCAGAACCAAACTCGTATGAGTTAATCTTGCTGGAGTTACCTCCTTGGGCATTGATGGTCTGCCACTCGTGAGAGCCATGCAAATTGATGTCGAGCTTCTCTCCTCCACGGAAGGCATTTCGCTTGGTAAGACCCACAACTAGCTCTGGTCCTACCCTGCCCGTAGTCTTTCCCTTGGCATTCGCCTCGATATAGAAATCGTATGGTTTGTCAAACACCAGGTCGATGTTGGCATCCAATGTGTCACGATACAAGGTGTCGCCCATGCTCGTTATCTCCCGTGTAGAACGAGGCACAAACTGGATGTTGGTATAGCTGAAGAGTCCCATCGACTGTAGTCCATTCTTGGCATTGGTCTCATTATCCACCATATACAGCCTACGAGGACGCAACTTCAATTCTCTCAACACCACGCCAGCACGTATCGGCATTTTCTTGCCAGCATAACGGAACTTTAGGTAGCGACGAACGAAAGAATCGGTCATCTCCTCCATAAACTGCTTCTTGAAGTTGATGTTGATGTTACCAATATACCATTGTCTTTTCGCCAAAGGATCGATGCTGTCAGCCATAGACAAACGCAGGTTTACCTTGCCTGGCGTATTGATGGTATCGGCAAGATAAGAAGCATAGCCATTCTGGTAATAGTAATAGCCATGGTTTCGGAAAAGGCGAGTCAGACGCTGGCGCTCCAATTCCAAGTTGGAAACATTGAAAGGACTTCCCTTTTTGATTTTCGCCTCGTCCTTGGTAGAATCGATGAGGTGCTTACCATCATCAGGAAAATTGAGATAAGCCACGGAGTCCAATCGCCAAAGATGTCCTAGGTTCACCTTGTAAGCCACCTTTGCTTCCTTGGGATTGCTTTGGGTTTGCACCTCGTAATCCACCTTGCCATTGAAATAGCCGTACTTGTCTAGCTGATGTTCTGCCACCTGCGCACGCAACTTCGGGTTCACCTGGTCCATCAGTTTGGGTTTGGAACCGAAAGCTTTGGTTATCCATCGCGAGAGTCCATCGTCCGACTGAGAGAAGGCATTCCATATCCACAGGCGAATAGGGAAAGGCGTACGAAAGTAACTACTGCCCATAAAGGCACCCGTTGGGGCGGATGCCAAGGCATACTCCATCTCTTCCTTCACGGAGTCGGCGTAGCTGTTCGCTTCATAGTTAGTATATTCTATCGGCTTCAAGCCTGCGAATAGTTGCTCGCCTTCCTTCAAGGCACTCGTAGAAGAGCACCCTGTGAAGAGTAAGTTGGTCAACATCACCGCTGCCACTATATATATAATAAGGTGAAGTCTATTCTTATTTCTCATATAGCAATTTTATTTACTTGGGGGCTAAAGAGCCCCTATTATCAGTCACTAGACCTACAAACACGAATTTCTTCTTACTTTGTCTTCAAAGGGTCAAACATTTGTGATGTCTTTGCCTTGCTAATGGAATCCTTCTTTGTTCCTTGTGCTGGTGCGGCTGCTGGCACCTGCTGCTTGTCGGCTTTCAGATTGAAGATATCCTTCAACCTAGAGAGTTTTCTTTTCCAAGTGAAACCACCGCCATACTCGCCTATCTGACCTTCTAGCCAATCGTATGTATTAGCATTATAGAAAGCACGGACGTACATACTCGCGCCTTCATTGAGTCGATATTGCACTTCCACGTTGTTGAAGAAAGTCTCGTTCTTGTTGGCATTCTCCAGTTCCGCTCCCGTTGATACCTGTCCACCCACCGAAAAGCTCAAGCGATTGTTGAAGAAACGCTTGGCAAACTTGAAGTTGTAGTCGGTATGCAAGGCACCCGCCGCATTGGTTTGGTTATCCACGGTCATGCCCACATCAAGACCGATACTGCGCATGGCGGTACCTGCGATATTGTTAATCTCAGAATTGAGGAAGGAGGTCAAGGCGGAGTTCATCGAGAACGAGCTGGTGTTGCCGCTAGCCAGGTACATGCCAGAAGCCAACATGGTGATGGCAATCTTGCCTTGTTCTTCCACGCTCATCGAACTGAGCTCATCCTGGATGGTCTGGTCATTCGATGCGGAAATGATAAACTGGATGCCCGGCTTCTCCAAAGTCTGACTCAGTTTCACACCACATACGAAATCCACCGATCGCCCACTGCCCTCGCCTTCGTTCACGGTAGTCTTGATGTTCTCTGTAGCCGTGATACTCAAGGTAGGATTGAATGGGTCGCCCGTAAACTGGATGTAACTTCCATCCTGTATATTAAAGGTCTTGAGCGGAATGATAGGCAAAGAATATTTCATCTCTCCATCATTCAGGGTATATCGTCCTGTCAAGCGAATGCCATCCACCGTATTGTACCTCATCTGCAGGTCTCCACCTCCCATCAAATCCACATAGTTGGTCTTGTCTGCATTCAGGGCACACAAGATATGGGCAGATTCATCTATCGAGATGCTCATTAACATATCGAATCCCTCCAGCACAGGTTTCTGAACCACGACTTCCTTGCCGGTCTTGAAATTGGTAAACTTCACCAATTCATCGAGCTGGTTGTCTGTAGTCAGTTCCGACTCACGCAACACATAAGTCATGTCTGTCTTTCCGAGTACATCGAGCTTGCCCATCATCTTCAGGTTAGACAAAGGTCCCTGCATACTACCGAAGAAATTGACATATGCTTTGCCGAATGCCTCAGACCGAGCATTCTCCTTGGCATCGATGAGCAGGAAGTTTTGTGCTCTCATCCTGATATCGAGCATCATTCGCTCCACATTGGCGAAATCGAGACTGCCCTGCACATTGAGCGGACTTTCATTGTTGGCATACATCATAAAGTTCTCAAAGAGCAACTTACTATCGGTAATGCGCACAGGATCGTTGGCGAATCGCATGGAGATGCCGTATGGCACACTCACTAGATAGGCTGAGTCGAGATATACCTCACCGTCGATGTCAAGATTACTCAAGGCACCCTTCATCTTCAGGGCACCTTCGCCATAACCTTTCAATCCGATGAGCTGGTCAGGCACGAAGCCATTCACAAAGTGCAACGGCAGTTTTTCCAGACCGACCTCTGCATCCAAATATCCTGCACCTTCCGATTGATAGGTACCCTTCACGGTAGCCACTTCATTGTCGCCGTAAGTCAAGATACCATCCACATAATGTGAGCCATCGCTCTTAGGCATATAGGTGAATTCTGTGCCGACATCTCCCATCGGACACTTCTCATACACCATGTTGTCTATCTTCAGATTGGAAGAGACGGATAGTTCCTCCTTCGTCTGTATCACGTGGAAGTCGCCATCCATGATACCAGAGATATCTGGCATGTATGGGATAACGCTGAGCACCTTGTCCAAATTAAAGTTGCTCATGCTCACAGTGATGTCTTGAAGCGCATCCTCGTTTTCATCGTTGGAATACACACGCAAGCCCATACCACCCGTTGCCTTCAGCACCAGGTCGGCAGACACGCGTCCGTCATCGCTCAACATCAGGTAGTTTCCCTCATTGGCTGTAAACTTCTTGTATCCCAATACGGGATGTGTATCTATCAGCGCCAGTTTCACCCCATTCGATTGAAGCATAGCCGCCAACCCCACATCTACACCCAACTTGTTGTTGGCATCGTAAATGCGTGTTTTCAGGTTGGAACCAAGGTCTTGCACCTCACCTTCCACCAAGGCACGGAATACATACTGCGGATTATTCTTGTTGTTCTGCACACGTGCCGAATAGCGAATCGTATCTCCTTGCGTATGAACCAAGGCACGAATGGTATCAAGCTGGATGCCACTAGCCACCAACGAATCGATGTTCATATATCCATTGAGTCCAGCCACAGGCGATGCATTCAGGTCCATCTCCACCGACTTAAACTGATACCCCATATACTGGATGAAACGAGATATGAAATTGTCCTTGCCTGTAGTAAGGAATATATGACCTTGTGGAAAACTGTTGCGTATCTTCACTTGGTCGATGCGACGGTTTTTAAGTTGCTTCACCAATTCCTTCTGCAGTCCCATCACTCTATCCAAGAGCATCTGGTAACCTCCGTGCGCATCCATATTCAGACGGAAATCGCCACACTCGGCGATGGCATGAGTCGTATCCCGACTGGTCATCACATCCACGTTCACACCCACCGGACGATAAACATTATCGGCGGTTTTCACGGTGATGTCGTCCATGGATGCCCAAATCTTATGATCGCTCTTGAGGTTGGAATGTATATCCACCTGCCCACAGAGCGACACACCCACAGGCTTCTGGGTTACCTGCAACTGATACATGTCGGCATGGCGCACATCAGCCACCAAAGTGGCTTCCAACTTCTTGGTGTTCGCCAAGGCATCAATGGCTATCACTCCATTCAGCAGATTATTCTTGCTATCCACCTTGGCGTGTATCTTACCATTGCGCACCTGTGCTTCGGCAAGGATATGTTGGAGATTATATTTTCCATAATGCACCTGGCTCACCTTGGCCTTCGCCATCAATCGGGTACGAGGCGAAAGGAAGTCTATGCCCATACCCTTTGCCTCTATGTCTCCTGTGAAAGTATAGAGTTCTTGCTTTGGCAAGAAATGACGTGCCTGGATATGACGAGCCTGAATCTTTGCCTGATAGGCAAGGGTGTTCATGTCGAAGCTGCCATCCCTGCGTGTCTTGGCATCCACGGCTGCTTGTAATTTCATACTTCCCTTTCCTTCGGTAAGAGCCACCTTGGTAGCATATTTCGTGCCCTCCATCTTCACATTTCCTTGGATGCCAATGCCACTCGGTATGCGAATCTCACGCATCAAAGAAGGGTCGAGCATAGCTGTAACCATCCCAAGGTTGTAGGTACGAGCCTTCAAATTCACGTTTGCCTTGATATGGTTCATATCCATCATATTGGCAAGCGTTCCATCAGCAGCCAACTGGAAAACGGTAGGCAAGTTTACCTTCAGCCCCGAGAAAGAGATTTGTTGCAAATTGCCCTTCATCGAGCCTTCCAACTTCATCGGATAGAAAGGCCATCTATTTTTCATCGGCTTAGGCAAGGCATCACCTATAAAGAGGAACAGATCGGAACGCCCCAAAGAACCATTTAGCTGTGCCATCACCTTGCCTGGATTTTTCTCAGCGAAAGCTTTGAAATCCATATCCACAGTGGCCTGCAAGTTGGAGACAGGCGTCCGCAAATACAAGTCTGGCAACTGGAGTTTGAGGGAATCCATGACAAACCTGCCATACAACTGGTCGATTCTCAATCCGCATTTCTCCTTGAGTTGCGCCTCCTTGATTTTCACATCAAGCTTAGAATCACAGAAGAAGAAAGAGTCTGCCTTCAAGGCTAGGTCGGAAAAGGAGAGATGGTTAAAGTCCAGACCTGAAACAGGTCGCTCATAGTTCTGGTCGTAATTCACCTTTCCATTCTTCCATTCCAAACTGCCCACCTGATACAAGCCTTTGTACAGGTCAAGGTAAGTGGTACGAGCCAACGCATCACCAAAATAAGCATTCACCTGAAGGGTATCTCCAGGCATGTGTAGGGTAAAATCGGTGTTCTTTAGTTTTAGTTTTTGGAGATTGATTTTCCAAAAGTTAGTGCTTGGAGTGGTGTCGGGTGGCACTGTGTCGCTGAGTTCTACCGACAATCTTGCATCCGACAAGAGTGCGTCATTCACATTGACTCGCTCCTTTCCCAAGTCAATGCCATGCGCCATCAATCGCAACTTGCCCACATCGCCCTTGATTCGAGCCTCATGGATAAAATTAGTGGTATTCACCTTCATCTTCGTGAAGTTGAGTTCATCCACCATCACTTGGCTATGGAAAAGAGGCAGCAACTGCACATCCACCACCATCTTCTGGATATCGGCTACAGTATCTTTCTTATTTCTTAAAGCAAGGTTTGGGCTGTTTTTGAGCGAATCCACAGGTTGCAGCACCTTCACGCCTTCCACTCCCAACTTGAGAGGGAAAACGAGTTCTACATGCTGCACAGAAATATCCATGCCCATGGATTCAGAAGCATACGAAGCAACTTGCTTTACCGCCCAATTCTGCACAGGGGGCAAATAAAGCAAAACAGCCAACAATATGATAAGCAGGAATGGGGCAAGAATTACCACGCCCACCCATTTCGCATACTTCTTCATAAGCATGGAGTGTTGATAGTTTTTTTTAAAATTCATCAAGGAGCAATAGCTCGCCATAGGTTATCGTCTGGCAGAGGGGCTTCCACGACGATGGTCTCCTTCGATACAGGATGCACAAACTCTACTCTGTGAGAGAGAAGCGAAATACTTCCATCGGCATTGCTGCGAGGGGAACCGTATTTCAAGTCGCCCTTGATAGGACATCCCATCTTAGCCAACTGGCATCTTATCTGATGATGGCGACCCGTCATCAAGTTTACTTCCAAAAGCGTGTAATGGTCGGTATGACCTATCACCTTGTATTTCAGAATCGCTTTCTTCGAGTTCTTCACCTCATGATCATAAGCATAACTTTTGTTCTGTTTTTCGTTTCTTACAATCCAGTGAGTCAATGTCGCCTCGGTCTCTTTAGGCATATTCTTTACGATAGCCCAATAGGTCTTATGCACTTCACCATCGCGGAACATATTGTTCAGTCGGCTCAATGCCTTGGATGTCTTGGCAAAAACCACAAGACCAGAAACAGGACGGTCAAGTCGATGCACCACCCCCAGGAATACATTGCCTGGCTTATTGTACTTCTTCTTGATATACTGTTTTACCGTCTCTGAGAGAGGCTCATCGCCGGTCTTGTCGCCCTGCACGATTTCGCCACTTCTCTTAGAGACGATAATAATATGGTTGTCTTCGTAAACTACCTGCATGTTTTTATAAAAACAAGTCTTTATATAGAAAACAAATGCCTATAGATTACATATTCATACCACCATCGATCTGAATAACCTGACCACTTACGTAGCTAGACATATCAGAAGCGAGGAAGAGACATACGTTTGCGATGTCCTCTGTCTGACCACCACGGCGCAAAGGAATCTTCTTCATCCAGTCCTTGCGGATTTCCTCTGGCAACTGTGCAGTCATAGCTGTCTCGATGAAACCAGGAGCTACAGCGTTGGCACGTACACCCTTAGGACCCAACTCCTGTGCGATAGACTTAGCCAAAGCAATCATACCAGCCTTAGAAGCTGCATAGTTGCACTGACCAGCGTTACCATGAACACCTACCACAGAAGCCATGTTGATGATAGAACCACTGCGCTGACGGAGGAAGATAGGAGAGCAAGCGTGAATGAAGTTGAAGGCTGACTTCAAGTTTACATTCAAAACAGCATCCCACTGAGCCTCGCTCATACGGAGCATCAAACCATCCTTAGTGATACCAGCATTGTTAACGAGAATATCGATAGAACCGAAATCTGCGTGAATCTGCTTTACAGTCTTCTCTGTCTCCTCGAAATCAGCAGCGTTACCAGCGTATGCACGGCATGTTACGCCAAGAGCCTCAATCTCTTTACGAGTAGCCTCCAAGCCTGCAGCCATATCATCGTTGAGCACGAGGTCAGTGAATGCGATGTTAGCACCCTCTGAAGCAAATTTCATAGCGACAGCTTTACCGATGCCGCGTGCTGCACCTGTGATAAGGGCAGTCTTACCTGTTAATAATCCCATTTTTCTTTCTATTTTATTAATTATCAATTTGTTACGATATTTAAGTATTGTAATTTGCCGAAAATTTGCAAAAGGCTTGCAGCCTTTCTACAACTTCAGTCCCGATTTGCCTAAGGCACCATAAACTACCTTAGCCACCAATGGCTTGCTAGACTCCACATTCATGCCATGTCCCAAACGTCCATAGATGAAAGGTACTTCCAAACCCTTGATACAATAATGGGTAATATCAGCAACCAAGTCGATGTTGTCGATGTCGAATTCCCCATCTCCCTTACCTTCGGCGTAAATCTTACGAAGAATCTCAATTTCATCCTCATCAAAGTTCTTACGCGCCTTCTCCACCATCCAGATATTACGGAAGAATTCAGCGCGCAGATTTCCATTACGCACCACGGTCTCCTTAATCATACTGAGATGAGTATAGATCAATTCTATAATCTTATCCTGAGGACGCATATTACAGTTAGCCACCTCATCCAATTTATCAGAAAGACGTTCTAACTCCGACTCGATTACGGCATAATATACATCTTCCTTTCTGCTGAAGTAGGTATAAAGCGTACGACGCCCCTTACCGGAAGCTACAGCAATATCATTCATTGTGGTATTGGCTATACCATTCTTTGCAAATAGTTGTCGTGCGACATCTACCAGTTTTTGTCTTGTTTTGGATACTGACATATATAAGCCTTTCCTTTATTAATTGGTTGCACAATAAAATATCAATGTGCAAAAGTAGTAGTTTTATTCGATATACGCAAATATTTAGTGTTAAAAAATGGAATATGGTGAAAATCAAATGGATAAATGATAAAAAAGGAAGAAAAACATAGGCAAAATAGTATCAAATCAAAAAGAGGAAAGTGAGTATCCACTTTCCTCTTTTTAGTTGCGGCGGCAGGACTCGAACGTGCGACCTCCAGGTTATGAGCCTGGCGAGCTACCAACTGCTCCACACCGCGATATTATCAATTCGCCTAAATTAAGAACTAACTCATTTCCGAATTGCGAGTGCAAAGGTA
>DBLF01000080.1:0-800 GCA_002297965.1 Candidatus Segatella papionis | reverse complement strand
GAAAAATCCGACCCATCCATAAAGGATAGATCGGACCATATTAAAAATCAATTACTTTTTCAAAAGCTTCATGACCTTCTCAAAATAGCGCTGGGTTCTTTTCACACTATAATGATTTCCACCATTCCAAGCACGAATCGCATGCTCGATGCTATTCAGAGGATTGTGGACAGACTGAATCAGGAGGAACATCTCCTTAGACTTGGCGATGCTAAATCTATCCGACAAGGAGAAACGCTTCTTGCTCTTTTTTCTCTTTAGAATGTCGTTACACTCTGCCACCAAGATTGGGGTAATCTGCATCACTCCCACAGAATTACCACTCTTTGCTTTGGGGTTACCCTCACTCTCTACCTGGATTATCGCTTCCATCACTGGAGTCCAATCGAAATCATTGGTAGAGGATACATCACTTGTTTCATTCGTTGCAGCCGACGCTGCACTTACGTTCATCATCAGCACAAAAAGGCTGACTAATACCATTGTTATTCTCTTCATGCTTTTTGTTTTATGGAACCTGAAAAGCTGAACTACAACATCAGTGATTTCGCGGCGGCAACTTGTGAGAAAAAGAAAGGCTGCTCACCTCAGTTCCGTTAGATACCTTAACGGATATCAGCAGATACAGATAAGAGTAAATGCCAAATATCCTTATTCTTATCGTTTGCAAAGATACAAAAAAAAATCGAGATATGCAAGTAATTAACTGATTATCAGCCTATTTTTAAGTAATTAAACACTTTATAACATAGAAAACTGATATAAATCAACTAATAATAACACAAAAAAGCCTCAGAAAT
>DBLF01000120.1:23624-27052 GCA_002297965.1 Candidatus Segatella papionis | reverse complement strand
CATCTTGCCGATTACCTCGACATGTTCTCCAAGAACTTGGAGAGCCGAGGGGTGAAGGTTCACTGGGCGAAGGATGCACAGGAGTTCAACGAGATTGTGCTCGGCATCCTGAAGGACCATAACGTGAAGAAGATGGTGAAGTCGAAGTCTATGCTCACCGAGGAGTGCGAGATGAACCCTTACTTGGAGCAGCACGGCATCGACGTGGTGGAGACCGACTTGGGTGAGCGCATCATCCAGCTTTTAGGGCAGAAGCCTAGCCACATCGTGATGCCTGCCATCCACTTGAAGCGTGAGGAGGTAGGAAAGATGTTCGAGGAGAAGGGTATCTCCAAGGAAATCGGCAACTACGACCCTACTTACCTGACTCGTTGCGCTCGTCATCACTTGCGCGACCAGTTTATGGAGGCTGGCGCTGGTATGACCGGTTGTAACTTCGGTGTGGCTGCCACAGGCGACTGCGTGGTTTGCACCAACGAGGGTAATGCCGACATGACTACTTCCATGCCTAAGCTCCACATCGTGGCAATGGGTATAGAAAAGTTGGTGCCAGATTATAAGTCATTGGCTGTATTCCAGCGCTTGCTGTGCCGTTGCGGTACAGGTCAGCCTACCACAACCTATACCTCTCATTTCCGTCAGGCTCGTCCGGGTGCCGAGATGCACGTGGTGTTGGTGGATAACGGCAGAAGCGACATTCTCGCCGACAAGGAACACTGGCAGACCTTGAAGTGTATGCGCTGTGGTGCTTGTATGAATACCTGTCCGGTATATCGCCGTTCGGGTGGTTATAGCTATACCTATTTCATTCCAGGACCAATCGGTGTGAACCTCGGTATGCTGAAGAATCCTCAGAAATACAGCGACAATGTTTCGGCTTGTACCCTGTGCTTGTCGTGCGACAACGTATGTCCTAGCAAGGTAGGACCAGGTTCGCAAATCTATGTTTGGCGACAGAGTTTGGAAAAATTGGGCAAGGCAGACCCTGTGAAGAAGGCGATGTCCAACGGTATGAAGTATCTCTTCGACCGTCCTGCGCTCTACACCACGGCATTGAAGTTTGCGCCACTGGTGAACCTTGTGCCAGAGTGCTGCACTCACTTCAGTAACTGGAACGCCTGGGGCATCGGTCACGCCATGCCAAAGTTTGCCAAGAAGAGTTTCCATCAGCTTTGGAAAGAAGGCAAGGTAAAATAGGGTGATGGGGATTACAAAATCCCCGGAAGTTAGTAATCGGGGATTGCAAATCCCCTTAAACTTACCATATACAAGAATGAATAAAGAAGATTTTCTGAACAAGTTGCGTAAGAATACGCACGTTCAATTCGATATGCCTAAGACAGAGGTGCAGGGCATCCAGTATGAGGATACCTTGAAGCAGTTCATCGAGATGACAGAGTCGGTGGGTGGAAAGGTGATAGCCGATGCTCCTAAAGGTTCAGACCTCAACGACTTGGTTCGTTTGGCTTATCCTGAGGCAAAGGTCTTTGCTAGCAATCTCCCAGAAATTAGCTTGGAGCTTTTGAAGGCGAATGTGGCTAAGGGCGGAAACGCCGATGAGGTGGAGCTTCGCAATCCTGATACCGTGGCTGAGGCCAACGACCTGAATGGTACCGATGTGGGTATCGTTCGTGGTCAGGTGGGTGTAGCCGAGAATGGTTGCGTCTGGATTCCTCAGACAATGAAGGAGAAAGCCGTGCTTTTCATCTCCGAGTATCTCGTGATATTCCTCAAGAAGGAGGATGTTGTCAATAACATGCACGAGGCTTACGCTCGCATCGCGATGGATCCGAAGTACAACTTCGGTACATTCATCTCTGGTCCTAGCAAGACTGCCGACATCGAGCAGGCTCTCGTCATGGGAGCACAGGCAGCGAGAGGAGTGACCGTCGTGTTGCTGTAAACGAACTGTTAACTGTTGACACTGTTAACTACTCTATCATAAAATCCCGAAGCTCTCGTCGAGAACTTCGGGATTTTATGTTATTTTTATTCAGCAGGGATATTGATTCCCGATTGAGATTTTATAGTTCCCATTCATCGGTGTCTATAATTCCCATTCGTAAGTGTCGTAAACCACTCCTCTTCCTCCGAATCCTTCCTTTTGGCTGATGAGTCCTTCATTAAGAACATCCCCGATTCCTTCAGTGGAACGTCCGAAGTCCAAATACTTATAGTCGGGGTAGTCCTCGTACATCACCTTATTATATATGGCATCCACAGCCCCAAGTTTCTTCCCGATGTCATTGGAAGAACAATACTGACCGTGTATCATTCCTCCTTTGGATAGATAGGAAGTCATACCTGCCACTACTTCGCCTTGGTAATAGGAGTTGTATTGCACGATATTGTCGGGAAATCTGCTGTGCAGGAGTTCGATTTCCGCCAAGGTATGGACAGGATGCACATGGTGTCGTTCTTGTAAGTTGTCGTCGAGTACCTTCCAAAAGCTGGCAAAATCATCCGTTTTCTTGACGATGATTCCCGCTTCTTGGGCATTCTTCAGCCGGCGTCTTCTGTCCTTTCTCCATCTCAGGTGCTCTTGCAAGAAGATGCAAGTTCCCATGTCTCGTTGCACAATCTTGGCGTGGCACACCCAATAGAGGGCATAGAGGTCTTCCTCGGAAGGCAACTGGTGATAGACCCAAGGCACAGGCTTGTAGATGACTTTCTTGAATCCGTGTTCTCGCAAGTAATCGTTCAACTCTTTGAATAGCTGCACGACATCCGCTGCCGTTACGTCTTTGTCCATGATGAGTCCGCCGTAGGTCAGCCCGAGGTGAGAACAGAAGGTGTGCTCTCGTTCGTGTGCAGGAAGTATGGAGTGCAGATGATTGCCTTTATAGAATAGCAAGGAGTAATCATGGAATCGGTCGGCATGATAATCCATATAATTGCGGTAAAACAAAAAGGTGGCATTGCGTGCCTTTGCCACGTAGTTATCCCATGTGGACTTGTCGCTGGGTGTGTAGCGTTTGATTTCAAACATGATGGATGTATTCTATAAAATCGTTGTAATCGTAAAGGTAATCATCGGGGGCGTACAGTTCGGAAGCCAGGACGAGACAAACTGCTCCTTCGGAGAAATCGTCTAGCGTTCGCCATATCTTGGTGTCGATGAGCAATCCCTTGTCTGGACAGTCTAACAGATATTGTTTCTTTTGGTGCCCATCGTCGAGGTTGACGATAAATGAGCCTTTGACGGCTATGATGACTTGCCGTAGTCGCTTATGAGCATGTCCTCCACGGCTTTCACCTTTGGGCACATCGTAAATCCAATAGGCGCGCTTGATGTCGAAGGGTACACCAACGAGGGACTCTACGTGCGTGCAGAGTCCCTCGTCGGTTTGCTTTTGTGATAAATCTATGATTTTTCCGATTTCTTTCATTTTGTTGGAAAGTACAGAAAAACTAACTGTTAACAGTTG
>DBLF01000120.1:17171-23577 GCA_002297965.1 Candidatus Segatella papionis | reverse complement strand
GTTGACATTGTTGACAGTTGACATTGTTGACAGTTGACTATTTCTTCATGTATGGGTCTGTTCCCAATACGGTCTTTGCCAGTCTCTTCGCCTTGTCACGGAGAGCATTCAAGTCGTCGCCCTTCTCGCCATAGCAAAGTACGACACCCATTCTTCTGCCTACGTGAGCCACTGGCTTGCCGAAGATGCGGATGCGAGTGTGGTCTTCTTTGAGGGCATCTACTAGATTGTAGTTCAAAGGCTCGGTGCTTTCCTCAGGAGAGAGGATGACGGCTGAGCAACCTACGTGCTCCAGGTGGATGCCGGCGATAGGCAAGCCCATTACGGCACGGAAGTGAAGCTCGAACTCGCTCAAGTTGGTGGTGTGACCGAGTGTTACCATACCGGTATCGTGCGGACGAGGACTCAACTCAGAGAAGATAACCTCGCCCTGCTTGCTCAGGAAGAACTCTACGCCCCAAAGACCTGCGCCTGTCAATGCCTTGGTAACCTCGGCAGCGATGTGCTGCGCCTTCTTCAAAGCTTCCTCTGGCAGATGGAATGGCTGCCAACTCTCACGGTAGTCGCCGCCCTTCTGTACGTGTCCGATAGGTGGGCAGAAGAGGGTAGGACCATTCTTCTGGGTTACGGTGAGGAGGGTGAACTCTGAGTCGAAGTCGATGAATTCCTCGATGATGACTTCCTTCACGTCGCCACGACCTTCCTCCATCGCCTCCTTGTAAGCTTCCTTCAACTCGTCGTCGTTGTGGACATAGCTCTGACCATGACCGCTGGAACTCATCAAAGGTTTTACCACGCAAGGGAAGCCTATTTCATCGGCGGCCTTCTTAAACTCCTCGAAGGTCTTAGCGTAGAAATACTTGGCTGTGCGCAAGCCCAGTTCCTTGGCTGCAAGGTCACGGATGGCACGGCGGTTCATCGTGTAATTGACGGCACGAGCGGATGGCACAATCTGGATGCCCTCCTTCTCGAAGTCGAAGAGACGTTCGGTGCGGATAGCTTCTATCTCAGGCACGATGATGTCTGGGTGATGTTTCTCCACCACTGCGGTCAATGCGTCGCCATCGAGCATCGAGAACACCTCTCGCTCGTCGGCTACCTGCATGGCTGGTGCGTTGTCATACTTGTCGCAAGCGATGACGTATTGTCCAGCACGCTTGGCGGCGATAGTAAACTCCTTGCCCAGTTCGCCTGAGCCCAAAAGCATAATCTTCTTCATTGTTATATAGAGTGTTGAATGTTGAATGTTGAGTGTTGAATTAGGTATCCGTCCTTGTGTCTTCTGCTCAATTTCATAAGAAACCAACATTCAGCACTCAACACTCAACATTATAAATTAAACTTTGCTTTGATGAATTCTGCGATAAACTTCTCTGTTTCTTCCAGTCCCAGGAGACTGCTGTTGATGCAGAGGTCGTAGCTTTCGCTGTGTCCCCAAACCTTACCAGTATAGTAATTATAGTAGGAGGAACGCTCGCTCTCGTGGTTGGCGATGAACTTGCGGGCGGTGGCACGGTCGATGTTCTTGCGCTTGCAAACAGCCTTGATTCGGTCGTCGATGTTGGCGGTGATGAAGATGTTGATGACATTCTTGTAATCACGCAGCACATAGTCGGCGGTGCGCCCTACGAACACACAGTTGCCCTCATCGGCTGCCTTCTTGATGGCGTCGCTCTGGAACTTGTAGAGACCTTCCTGCGAGAAGTCGTTGTGATAAAAATTGCTGTCGCTCAAGAAAGGCAGATGGGTGTGGAAGAGAGACTTGAAGAATCCCTTCTGCTCATCGTTTTGTTCGAAGAACTTCTCGGAGAAACCGCTCTCCTTGGCGGCAAGATTCAGAAGTTCACGGTCGTAGCACTTGCAACCGAAATCCTCTGCCAACTTCTCGGCGATGATATGGCCGCCGCTACCTATCTGGCGACCCACGTTTATGATAATCTTAGTCATAAGCATTGAAATATTAACTGTTAACTGTTGACACTGTTAACTTTTTGATTTTCGATATGTTGTTTCTTCAACTTGTTCATGTACCACATCATGATGATTCCCGCAATGACTGCGGCGGAGAAATCGGAGATAGGCATACTGTACCATACACCATCAATATCCCACATCAGCGGCAGGAGACCCAAGAGCGGGATGAGGATGAGTAACTGTCTAGAAAGCGAGAGGAAGATGCTGATCTTCACCTTTCCGATGCACTGGAAGAAGTTGGTGACCACCATTTGGAAACCGATGACTGGGAAGCAGAGCATCATGATGCGAATCGCCTTGATACCCATTTCTATCAGCGTCTTGTCGGTGGTGAACATTCTCGCACAGTAATAAGGCAAGAACATGGCTATCAGCCAACCCGTCACCATGATGATGGTGGCGAAGACAATGCTCAGGTTGAGCACACGCATCAGTCGGTCGAGCTTCTGTGCACCGTAGTTATAACCGGCAATAGGTTGCATACCTTGGTTCACGCCCATCACGAACATCACAAACACCATGGCGATACCGTTGGCGATACCGTAGGCACCCACCGAGAGGTCGCCGCCGAAGCGCACCAGCTGGTTGTTCATGAAGATGACCACCACGCAGGCGCAAACATTCATCAAGAATGGCGATACGCCGATGGCAAGGATATGCTCCACGAGTTTCTTCTTCAGTTTATAGATGCCTCGCTTGAAGTGGAGCAGCTCGTTCTTGTTGCTGAATAGCTTGAACTGCCACATCAGAGCCATGAATTGCGAAAGGATGGTAGCGATGGCGGCACCCTGTATTCCCCACTTAAATCCAAGGATGAAGAGGGCATCGAGTATCACGTTCATCACCACTGTGAAGATGGTGGCTGTCATCGCTTGCTTCGGTTTGCTCGCCGCTCTCAGCAGGGCGTTCATTCCGAAGTACATGTGGCTCACCACGTTGCCCAGCAAGATAATCACCATATACTCATGTGCATAGATGAGCGTCTGGTCGCTGGCACCGAAGAAACGGAGGATAGGGTCGAGGAAGAGCAGACAGACGATGCTCAGTCCGATACCGATGATGAGATTCAAAGTAAAGGTATTGCCCAAGATGTTCTGGGCGGTCTTGTAATCCTTCTGTCCCAACTTCACGCTGATGGCAGTGGAAGCTCCCACACCCACGCCGGCTCCGAAGGCTGCAGTGAGGTTCATAAATGGGAAGGTGATGGCGAGGCCAGAGATAGCCATCGCTCCCACACCCTGGCCGATGAACACACGGTCCACTATGTTGTAGAGCGAAGCTGCGGTCATCGCAATCATCGCCGGAAAGGCATACTGCATAAGGAGTTTGCCCACTGGTTTGGTTCCTAATTCTAATGTCGCTTGTTTATTTTCCATGTTGCAAAATTACAAAAAATATTTCACACCTTATTATATATATAAGGAAAAGTTACATTCTTTGCAAAAACTTGCATAAACTTTTGGCATTGTCGTGCAAATTCTGTACTTTTGCACTTTAGAATAAACAATAAGAATAAACAATGACAATCACCGCTGCATTCTTGTGGCAGGATGAATAACAATAACAATCTCGTTACCGATATAATGATGAAAAGATATTTGATGCTTTATGCATTCTTACTGACAGCCTTGACATTGATGGCTCACGATGACAGGGTTACAAACTTTGAGCAAGTGATGCGCTCGTCTCGCATCATGGAGACCGACTTGGTGTCTTATCCAGGCGGCAAATGTATGATGTATCGTCTTTATCTCAAGGATAAAGACCTAGACCATACACCTTACTCCATCTCTCGTCCGCAGGAGTTTCTTTCTCCTCGTTCCCTCGACCGACGCAAGCGCCAGGGAATCTCCATCGACCTCACCGACCTGCCTGTGGCTCCTGCCTACGAGAAGGCTGTGAGAGAAGCCGGCATCGAGGTGGTGGGCAAGAGCAAGTGGAACAATACCCTCCTCATCCGCATCCACAAAGACAAGGAACTGCGCAAGCTGGACGGCCTGAATTGCATCCAGAAGGTGATGAAGGTGTTTGCGGCTCCCGACTCAGTGAGCCAGCGCATTCGCTCGGGTGTTCGCAAGGAATTGAACGAGTGGGGCACCAGCGGCGGAGAATATGGGGCTTCCGATGCACAGGTGAAGTCGCTAGGGGGGCAGAAAATCCATTCCATCGGTTGTAGAGGAAAGGGGATGATGATTGCTGTCTTCGATGGCGGATTCATGAATGTCGATAAGATTCCAGCTCTCCACGGTATCCGTTTGGCTGGTGTGAAGGACTTCGTGGTGCCTCAATCTAAGAATGTCTTCACCGAAATGGAGCACGGCACGATGGTGCTCTCCACCATGGCTACCAATGCTCCCAACTACTATATGGGTGTGGCTCCCGACGCACAGTATCTCTTGGTACGTTGCGAGGACGAACGCACGGAGAGCCTCGCCGAGGAGGACTACTGGGCTGAGGCTGCGGAGTATGCCGACAGCTGTGGGGTAGATGTCATCAACTCTTCGCTCGGCTACCATGCCTTCGACGATTCCTCTATGGACCATCATTACCATGAGCAGGATGGCAACACCGCCCTTATCTCTCACACCGCCTCGATGTGTGCCGACAAGGGAATCGTCTGCGTCAATTCTGCCGGAAACGACGGAATGGGCTCATGGAAGAAAATCAATTTTCCTGCCGACGCCAAGGACATCCTCACCGTGGGCAGTATCAATGAGCAAGGCACGAACGCTGCCTTCAGTGCCGTGGGACCAACGGCAGACGGAAGAATCAAGCCCGACGTGATGGCTTACGGAAGCCCTACTTGTGTGATTACAGGCAGGGGGAGCATCATCAATGACAATGGTACTTCCTTTTCCGCCCCATTGGTAGCGGGTATGGTGGCTTGCCTTTGGCAGGCCTTGCCTAACAAGACGGCGAAGCAAATCATCAAGCTCGTGCGACTGGCTGGCAACAACCAGCAGCATCCCGACAATGTATATGGTTATGGTGTGCCTGACTTCTGGAAGGCTTACCAAACAGGAAAAGCAATCAAGTAAGTGAAGCGTGAAGAACGAAGTTTCAAGAACGAAAAGTGAAAGTTTCAAGAACGAAAAGTGAAAAATTCAAGAACGAAAAGTGAAAAATTCAGATGATACATTTGTCTCTATACGAATTGAATTCCATGGTGCGCGATGTAATCGACGCATCCTTGCCCGATAGCTATTGGGTAGAAGCGGAACTCTCCGAGGCTCGCGAGGGATACGGCGGGCACTGCTACCTGGAGCTTATCGAGAAGGACGAGCGTTCGAACACCCCGATAGCCAAGGCGCATGCGGCTTGTTGGCGCAACCGATGGATGCTGATTAAACCCCACTTCGAGCGGGTTACGGGGCAACGTATCCATGCCGGAATGAAGGTGCTGCTGAAGGTTCACGCCCAATTTCATGAGAACTATGGATTTTCTTGGATTGTGGATGACATCGACCCCAACTATACGATGGGCGACATGGCTCGCAAGCGATTGGAAATCATCAACACGCTGAAGGAAGAAGGCGTTTTCGAACTTCAGAAGGAACTCCAGCTCCCGATGTTCTGCCAGCGCATTGCCGTTATCTCCAGTGCCACGGCGGCAGGATATGGAGATTTCTGCAATCAGCTAGCCGACAATGAGTATGGGCTGCGATTCACCACTCGTCTCTTTCCTGCCACGATGCAGGGCGAGGGAGTGGAGCAGAGCGTCATCGCCGCACTCGACAGCATTAACGCTGAGTGGGAATCCTTCGACTGCGTGGTCATCATTCGAGGCGGAGGAGCCACAAGCGACCTCTCGGGCTTCGACACCTTGTCGCTTGCCGAGAATGTAGCCAATTTCCCCTTGCCCATCATCACGGGCATCGGACATGAGCGAGACGAGAGTGTGCTCGACATGATTTCCTTCCAGCGGGTGAAGACCCCGACGGCTGCCGCTGCCTTCCTCATCAATCATCTGGCTGATGTTTATGCTCGGGTGATGGATGCGCAAGAGACTATCGTGCAGAATGTGAAGCATCGCCTGCAAGTGGAAAGGATGCGATTGGAGCGTCTTTCCAGCACCATTCCTGTGCAATTCTCGCTCGTCAAGACCAAGCAGGGGGCTTATCTCGACCGCTTGATGAGCCGTCTTTCTTCCGGAATTCAGCAGAAACTCTCGAATGCAGAGCGCAAGTTTGAGATTCTTTCCCAAAACATCCAGCCCATTCTCGAAAGGAAGATGCTGAATGAGAACCATCGCTTGCAGATGCTCTCGCAGCGCATCAAGGCGCAAGACCCCGATTTGTTGCTGAAACGTGGTTACAGCATCACCTTGAAGGATGGAAAGAGTGTTCGCTCGGCTGCCCAGTTGAAAGCGGGCGACATCATAGAGACGAGATTCGCAGAGGGAACGGCGAAATCTGAAGTCAAATGATTTATC
>DBLF01000120.1:15437-17094 GCA_002297965.1 Candidatus Segatella papionis | reverse complement strand
TATCTGAAGTCAAATGATTTATTCAGAAGTATAAGAAAACTAACTGTTAACTGTTGACACTGTTGACATTGTTAACTCTTTCATCTAGAAAGGATAGTTTGACACTTAACATTACTATATTGAAAAAACGAGTATGGCAAACCAAGAAATCAAGTACGAGCAAGCCGTGAGAGAGCTTGAGCAAATCGTGGATAAGATGGAGAACGATGAGTTGGACATCGACCAGCTCAGCGAGCAGTTGAAGCGTGCCAAGCAATTGGTGAAGCTCTGTAAAGACAAACTCACGAAGACCGATGAGGAGATAAAAAAGCTTCTCAATGAGGACTGACGATGGGAAGAAAAACTTCTCAATGAGGATTGACGATGGGAAGAAAAGCTTCTCAACGACGATTGATTTTCCTGCAAAAATGGCAAAATATCGCAAAATATGGGTAGAAAAGCGTAAAAATATAACGCTTTCGTGAAAAAGTATGCAAAATAGTTGCAGATTAGTAGATAATTTTGTACTTTTGCAGATAAATATTAGTAGAACATTTTAAAATAGGATGTTATGAAAGACTTAGATTGGTCTAATTTGTCATTCGGCTATCGCCGTACTGACTACAATGTTCGCTGTTACTATCGCGACGGCAAATGGGGCGAAATAGAAGTTTGCTCTGATGAGTATTTGAAATTGCACATGGCTGCCACCTGCTTGCACTATGGTCAGGAGGCTTTCGAGGGCTTGAAGGCTTATCGTTGCCCTGATGGCAAGGTTCGTGTGTTCCGTATGGACGAGAACGCTGCTCGCTTGCAGAGCACCTGCCGTGGTATCTTGATGCCAGAGGTGCCAACAGAATTGTTCGAGGAAATGGTGAAGAAGGTGGTTCGCCTCAACCAGGAGTGGATTCCTACATACGAGAGCGGTGCTACGCTCTATATCCGTCCTTTGCTCATCGGTACGAGCGCACAGGTGGGTGTTCATCCTGCTTCTGAGTACTGCTTCTTGATTTTCGTTACCCCAGTGGGTCCTTACTTCAAGGGTGGTTTCTCTACCAACCCATACGTTATCATTCGTGAATACGACCGCTCTGCTCCTCTCGGAACAGGTATCTATAAGGTGGGTGGCAACTATGCTGCTTCTCTCAAGGCCAACTCTATCGCTCACGAGAAGGGTTATGCTTGCGAGTTCTATCTCGACGCCAAGGAGAAGAAATACATGGACGAGTGTGGTGCTGCCAACTTCTTCGGAATCAAGAACAATACATACGTTACTCCTAAGAGTACTTCCATCCTCCCATCCATCACCAACAAGAGCCTTATGCAGTTGGCAGAAGACTTGGGCATGAAGGTGGAGCGTCGTCAGATTCCTGAGGAAGAGCTTGATACATTCGAGGAGGCTGGTGCTTGCGGTACAGCCGCTGTAATCAGCCCTATCAGCTACATCGACGACTTGGAGACTGGCAAGCGTTACAACTTCGGTTCTGAGCCTGGTCCTGTTTCGAAGCACTTGTATGAGACTCTCCGTGGCATCCAGTATGGCACTGTAGAGGACAAGCACGGTTGGACAACTGTCGTTATCGAGTAAAACCAATAGAAGAAAATATATGTAGATCAGAGCACTTCGGGGAGTTTATCGCTTCTTGAAGTGCTTTTTTTTATCATAAGTAAAGTCTTC
>DBLF01000120.1:11852-15367 GCA_002297965.1 Candidatus Segatella papionis | reverse complement strand
ATAAGTAAAGTCTTCTTTTATCCTAAGTAGAGTTCCTGCATTTTTGTCCCGATGAAAAAATATTTTCTTCGGGAAGAAAAAATAATTGCATCGTGTGGAAGAAGTGGGGGAGGATAAGAGTTAACAGTGTCAACAGTTAACAGTTATATTTTGCATACTCCCCACCCATACATAAGAAATAATATATATATATTATTATATAATAAGGTACGCGCAAGGGGGATACCTTTGAAAAAATAACTGTTAACTGTTGACTGTTGACTTTGTTAACCCAATATGTTTAGCGATTCGCATCCGAAGCTTTATTTCGAAACCGGGAATACATAGTACTCTCTATCTACATCGAAATCGAGCACCCACTGGTCGATGATGATGTCGTCGTCCAATGCTTTGATTTCGATGTCGTGGTAACCATCCAGCAGATTCACGTAGAAACTCTTCAGGGCTTGTCCTCTCCAAAGGTCGAACTTCCATTCCTTTGAGTTGACAGGTGCATTCATCTGGCAAACCACTGGGGTGGCGTGGTCGATGCTTACACTTACCCTCATGTTCTTAGGGGTTGGCAAGTAACTAGGAATCACGGCTAGGGTGAATCTCGCATCTCCTATGTTGCTGGTGGCGAAGGTGTAGTTGAGGCTCGCTCCTTTGGCTAGTTTCACCGCCTTGTTGCTGTGACCCAACAGTGGCACCACTTGTATGCTTTGGGCTGCGCCATTCGAGCTAGCTTTGTCGTTGGCATAGGCTTTGTCGTTGGAACTTTCGCTCTTGCTTCGAGGATACGATACGGTGGTCCATTCCCAAGCATTCTTCGCGATGATGTCGCTGGTGGAGATGGAGAGGTCCTGCAAGTCTTCGGTGCGGTCGAAGGCATCGTCTTTGAGGAGCTTCACGTCTTGGTCGGATAGTTTGCCAGGAATTTGTGGAGCTTGCATCTCTGCACTGTTCAGGGCGATGAAATTCTTCCATTTTCCCTTGCCTATCCTCTGATAGTAAGCGTTGAGCTGTCGCAAGGTGTTGTAGGCGTTGAGGCTCACGGCTGCCGCTGCTTTCGCCTCGTCGTCCTTGTAGAAAAGACCGGGACGAGCGATGTCTCTTGCCTCCTGTGCCTCCAGTTCCTTCTCGGCGATGAGGGCGGCGGAGTAGATGGGATATTTCACCACTTCGAAATAACCGTCGTTCTGGATGGCTGGCAAGGTCTTCTCCACACGTGCCACCTTTGCCTTCAACAGGTCGTAGAGGTAGAGGTAACGCTCCAACTCATTGCCAAATTCGCCCGAATGGAACTTCGTGTCGCCGTAAGGCATGGTCATAAAGGCTGGCTGTCGGATGCTGGTAAGGCGGTAGTATTCCTCCATCAGCGGCAGGATGCGCTTGCCTGCATCTGTGCCGAAGAGACCGCAGAGCCAGTTTTGGAGATAGCTTCTGCTGTCTCCTTGTGAGGTGTATTTGCTGTCTCCAGCCACGGCTGATATGTCTCCAGTCACGGTTGGTATTGCGTTCTTGCTCCACGCCAAATCCATCATCATGGATAGTTGTAGGGACGCTTTCTTGGGATTCACCACGTTGGCTATCCAGGCACACTCCTCGTCGTTGTGAGCCTCATGGCGATGTGATTTCTCGTGATGCGCCGACTTGCTTTCCTGGTAATCCTCATTGTTGAGCATTTCGAGCAGCAGACCTGGTGAGAGGTTGCCTATCGCCATTTGGTTGTCGTCGCAAACCATCTTCACGTTCTCGATGGTCTTCTTGTGTTTCTTCTTGTGCTTTTTGCCTGTAAGCTCCACTACCTTGTAGTTTTCCGCCATGCAGATGTCGAAGCTATCTACCACCGCCTTGTCGTAGTCGGCTTCGTGCTTCCCGTCCACTTGCCAGAGGGTGTTCGCCTTGAGGCGCAACATCAGTCGGGCGATGCGGCTGTAGTTCTCGGGCTTCATCCATTGGCTGTTGTTCAGGGCAAGACCTCGGAACTCGATTCTCGGAATCTCTATCCACTCCTTGCCGGTAGGGATGGAGAGTGAGCGGCGAGGCTGTGGCTTCAGGTCGTTCCAAGCTGCCATAGGCGATACGCCAGCCAATTGCGAGAGGTGCATTATGGCGTAGGCAGTGCCACGGGCATTGCTTCCCACCACGATGACCTTGTTTTTTCTTGTTCCGATGTAGTAGGCATCCTTGACTGTGATAATCTTATGCAGTGGTACGCCCAATTTCTCCACGGCGGAGAATTCTTTGTTGGAGAGTAGGTCGAGCTGGAATATCTGAAGGTTGGCGTTCGACTTTTCGTTTGCCTCGTAGCCCGTCACCGCCTTCATGTCGTTGGCGAACATCTTGAGGGCAATCTTCACTATGGGGGCTGTGGTGGCATTGATGGAGTAGCTCACCTTGCCCGCATTGTCTGTCCAATATACGTTGGCTGCCACCGCCTCGCTTTCCGTCTTTTTGCTCTTGGTGAAGGTTTCGGCATTTGCTTGCTGTATGGCAAAACAACTTACAGATAGTGCGAAACCGAGTATGATTTTTTTATAATTCATTTTGTTCTAAAATTATTATAGCTGCAAAGATACACAAAAGTGTTTAATAACTGAAATTATTTAGACTTTATTTGCTTATTACATATTTTATTGTTACTTTTGCAAAGATATTGGTTGGGTTTAGCACATCTTTTGCTCGACTTAGGCTGATAGTCATAGAGATATTAGCTTTTCACAAGTAAATATTTTCATTGGCAAATAATATACGAATATAAAATAAACAAAAATGACATTATATCCAAAATTGATAGAAGAGGCTCTTGCCACGGTGATTTACCCGGGTACGAAGAAGAACCTCATCGAGAGCGAGATGCTAGCCGATACGCCTAGCATCAATGGTATGAAGGTGAAGGTGGTGCTGCTCTTCCCTCGCGATACAGACCCATTCCTCAAGAGCACGGTGAAGGCGGCTGAGGCTGCCATCCATTATCACATCTCCAAGGATGTGGAGGTGGAAATCGTCACAGAGTTCAAGTCGGCTCCACGTCCAGAGGTGGGCAAGATGTTGCCTCAGGTGAAGAATATCATCGCCGTAAGCTCTGGCAAGGGTGGAGTGGGCAAGAGCACCGTGTCTGCCAACCTAGCCATCGCCCTCGCCAAGTTGGGCTACAAGGTGGGCTTGCTCGACACCGATATTTTCGGTCCTTCCATGCCTAAGATGTTTGGCGTGGAGGAGGAACGTCCTTACTCTGTGCATAAGGATGGTCGCGATCTTATCGAACCTATCGAGAAGTATGGCGTTAAGTTGCTCAGTATCGGCTTCTTCGTCAGTCCTACCACAGCTACCTTGTGGCGTGGCGGAATGGCTTGCTCGGCCTTGAAGCAGTTGATAGCCGATGCCGATTGGGGTGATTTGGATTACTTCATCCTCGATACGCCTCCAGGGACCAGCGATATCCATCTTACACTTCTCCAGACACTCGCTATCACGGGTGCAGTCATTGTAAGTACTCCTCAGCAGGTGGCTCTCGCCGATGCTCGCAAGGG
>DBLF01000120.1:10028-11790 GCA_002297965.1 Candidatus Segatella papionis | reverse complement strand
GAGAATATGGCTTATTTCACTCCTGCCGAATTGCCAGAGAACAAGTATTACATCTTTGGTAAGGAAGGCTGCAAGAATCTTGCTCAAGAGATGAACGTTCCTTTGCTCGCCCAGATTCCTATCGTTCAGAGTATCTGTGAGGGGGGTGACGACGGTGCTCCTGCTGCTACCAAGGTAGATACCATTACTGGTCAGGCTTTCTTGAGCCTCGCCCAGAGTGTGGTTACCGTGGTGAATCGTAGAAACAAGGAGCAGGCTCCTACCAAGATAGTAGGAACACATTAATATGCTCAAATAAATATACTTAAATTAAAAAGCTAGGATTGCATGTCTGAGTTGTTCTCAGTGCAATCCTAGCTTTTCTATTATATTGTTAACAGTGTCAACAGTTAACAGTTCATTTTTCGATACTTCTCCCTTTCAAGTTTCTTTAATTTCTTGCACTTTCTTTTTCTAGCAAGGTTTCCGCCTCATCCTCTTCTTCCGCTAATTCGGCAGGAAGATTAGCTTTAAGTCTGGCATTTCTCAATTGCTGGCGGAATACCAGACAAGTGCCTAAGAAATAGACACCTGTCTGTATCCACAATGCCCTGAACTCTGGCAGAATATCTTCTAGCGAAGCCCCCATGCTGCTGATTCTGAGGAATCCTCTTACGCCAAATGTCGAAGGGAATACCCAGGCAAATCCTTGCCAAAAGGCGGGAATATTGCTTTGTGGCCAAGAGATACCCGTCATAAAGAGCAATGGCACGGAGGTAAACACTACCAAGAGCATCACATTCTCACGGTATCTTACCAAGCAGGAGAGCATCAGTCCGAAGAAGATGCATGATAGGATGAATGGCAAGAGGAAACCTAGAATTGTGGTCCACGATACCATGCTTACAAAGCTAAAGAGCTTCGGAACCACCAATGCCAAGTACATACCCATCACGGCGTAGATCATGAAGTAACAGAGCGCCTTTCCAAAGACGATGCGGAAGATGCCGCCATAATGTTCGCTCACGGGGATAAGCTCTCTGTTGCGGTTGAGTTCTCTCGATGTACCTGCCGCCATTCCGATGCCGAGCAAGAGGGTTTGCTGCAAGATGAGCATCAGTACACCTGGCAGGATGGCATTGCCGTATCCACCAGTCGTATTAAATATCGGCACTTCGTCGAAGGCTAGTGGCTCGGTGGTAATCTCGTCGTCTCTGTTCGTAAAACCTCCTCCTTGCTTCACTTGAATGCCCGAGTTGATGTGGCTCGCCACGGCTTGTGCAGTCTGGTAAATTGCCTTGTAGGTAAGCATGAGGCTCATGTCGGTATAGACGCTCACATGGGCTTGTTCGCCACGGTTCAGCTTGGTGTCGAAGTCGGCAGGGAAATACAGGATGCCATGCACGGCTTGTCGCTGCACCAGTTCCTTGGCTTCGTCCAGACTGTTGCAATAGTATGTCGCCTTGGTGTCTGGGGCTGCGTCGTAGTCACGGATAAACTCCCGGGTGCTGTGGCTATGGCTCATATCGACGATAGCTGTATCCACCTCTCTCACCACCTCGTTGTTGTAAATCCACGAGTAGAGCAACGGATAACCTATCGGCACCAAGATGCAGAACATCAGCACACCTTCGTCGCGAAACACATTGCGCATTTCCTTCGCCCAGATGTAGCACATGTCCTGGAATCCTCGGATAATCTTATATAATAAACTACTTCTTAACATTGAAAATTGAATTTTATGATTAGCTGAAGACAGCTAATGAATTCTTCACTCTTCGTT
>DBLF01000120.1:8192-9993 GCA_002297965.1 Candidatus Segatella papionis | reverse complement strand
TCTTCACTCTTCTCTTCCCTCTACGGCAAGTACTTGTAAACCAGCATTGCCTTCTTGATGTTCCAGGTGGTGAGCATCGGCAGGGCGCAGAAGAGGACGAGCGCTCCCCAGTGGAGTATTGCGTCGCCCATCGGATAGCCATTGAAGATGTTCATCTGGTAAATCATATAGTAGTGGCGCATCGGGAAGAGCTGGCCGATGGCTTCGATAGGTGCGTCCATCGAGAAGAGGGGATAGGTGGCACCGCAGATGGAGAAGCTCACCACGCTCCAAAGCGAGCAGATGCTCATCGACATACGGAGCGACGGCATCAGTCCGAAGGCGAATATGCCGAAGCATTGGCAAGACAGCACGCTCATCACGCCCAGCAGGATGATGGGCACAGCACCGCCCGGATGGGGAAACTGCAATACATAATAGATGTAAAACTCGAAGAGCAGGAAGATGGTCACGAAGATGAGGGTTTGCGGAAGCATCTTACCAGCGATGGCAAGATAAGGGTTGTTGTCCGCCATTCTCATCCAGTCTTTCGCACGATTGAATTTCAGTTCCGTTCCGATGGAGTAAGGGGTGATGAGGAAGACGAACACCAGGAGCAACCCTGGCACCATTACGCTCGACAGGTAGTAGTTGTAGTTGGCGTATGGATTGCCTATCATGTGCAGATCCACGGCGATGGGCTGCAAGAAGGTTTTAATCTCATCGTTTGTTTTTCCCAATGCTGCCAACTTGGTCATTCCTGCCGCCGCACCTCCCAAGGTGGAGATGGTCTTCAGGTCGCGGAACAGGAGGGAGCCTGCCGCCAACGACACACTGCTGTAATAGAATGAAATCTTTGGTTGCTTAGAAGCCATGAGCCCTGCCTCCGTACCTTCGGGTATGAGCAGGAAGGCATAGATTTCGTTCTTCTGGATGGCGTGTCGAGCCTCGGCGATGTTCTCGTAGTGTCCCACCACATGGGTGGTCTGGAAAGCATCGAGCTTATGCACCAACTGTCGGGATGTGGCTGTGTTGTCTTGGTCAACGATGCCCACAGGCATATCGGTAGGTACACCTTGGCTCATCAGGGTGGTGAAGAAAATCACCACCACGATGGGGAAGATGACCATGCAGAAGATGTAAATCGGGTTCTTCCACATGATGCCGCATTCTCTGAGGGCTATATGATATAATCTCTTTAACATTGAACTTTAAACTCTATGATAAGTAAAACAAATGAGTTCTTCACTCTTTGTTCTTCACTTTTCGCTCTTTGTTCTTCACTCTTTGTTCTTCACTTCTTTATAACGAGAGACATTCCTGGTCGAAGACCTTCCAGTTTTGTGATAGGACGAGCCTTCACCTCGAAGGTCTTACGGTCGTAGTCACCATTGTCCTTGGTGGCCTTCCAGGTAGCGTAAGAGCCTTGGTCTTTCAGGTAATACACCTTCATCTTGATTTCCTTGTTGAAGGCAGGTACGAAGGCTGTGAACTCATCGCCCTTGTTCAATCCTTGCAGATGGTCTTCACGAACATTGAAGGTGCCCCACATGTCGCTCATGATGGAGATGCTCATAATTGGGGAACCGAGGCCCACCAATTCGCCTACCTTAGGATAGACGTTGCTTACTTCGCCCTCGCACTGGGCGATTTGAACGGTCTCCTTCAAGAGGTTTTTCACGACATCCACTGCACTCTTGGAAGCCTGGGTGTTGCTCTGTGCCACACGCTTCTCCTGCTCTCTTGCTCCATTCTTCGCCATCTCATACTGGCTCTTGGCTGCTGCCACTTGCGCCTCGGTTGCCTTGTAGGCTGCGAAAGC
>DBLF01000120.1:0-8110 GCA_002297965.1 Candidatus Segatella papionis | reverse complement strand
TTCTTGGCGATGGTAGCCGCAGCCTCGGCCTGTTGTACCAACTGGTAGGCTCCCTGTATTTGTTCTTTGCGGGCACCTGCGTCGGTCAAGTCTTTCATTGCCTCGGTGGCTGCGTTGGTAGCCTGGAGCATCTGCTCCTGTGATTTCATTTCTGGTACTTCGAGGATGGCGAGGGTGTCGCCCACGTGAACGTAGTCTCCCTCTTTCACTCTGAGTTCCACTATGCGTCCAGGTAATTTGCTGGATACGCGATATTCAGAAACTTCCACCTCTCCCTGGATAGTGTCGTCCTTAGGCTCAAGGGTAAAGAAACCGATGACACCCACCAGTACGACTACTGCCGTAAAACCGATGACGGCGAGCAATATATTGTTATGTTGTGACTTCTTGCTAGACATAATTCTTTTCTTCTTATATATTAATAATGTATATTATTGCAGGATACCGAGTGCCTTGTTCAAGCCCACCTGAGTCAACTTCACGTCGATTTCTGCATCTATCTTTTGGCTCTGAGCTTGTTGCCAAGCCGTCTGAGCGGCCATCACGTCGGTTACTTCCATCACGCCTTCCTTGAATCCGAGGTTGGCGCATCTTAGGTTTTCCTCGGCACTGGCAATGTTTTTCATCGCCATATTGAGTTTCTTCTGTGCCTCTTTCACCTTGAATTGGCTTTGCGCCACCTGCAAATGAATCTTTTCTCGTGTATCGTCGAGGTTCATCTGTGCGATATGTGTGGCTGCTTTCGAGGCTCTTACCTTATAGGCATTGTCGAACCAAGTCCAAACAGGCATCTGCACGAGGATTCCGATGTTCCAGACTCCCGTGAATTTCTTTTGGAAGCCATTGAATACATTCGGATTGGAGATGGTGTAACCACCGGTGAGGGCTACATGAGGAAGATAGACCGCACGAACCAGGTTGGTGGCTTGCTTGGAAATTTCTACGGCGTTTTCCAACATGCGCAACTCAGGGCGAGTGTTCATCGCCGAGTCGCTGGCTGCCACTCTCTGCTGTTCAGTATCCACGCTAGCCCCCGATAGGGTAAGCGTCTCCTTGTCTTCGTCGGCAAGGGTTATCTCTTGGTTCATCGGAATACCACAGAGCTGACAGAGCAGCATCTTCGAGAGAGCCAATCCGTCTTCGGCTTGTGTCATTTGCATTTCTGCCTCGTTTACCTTCACATCGACCTTCAGTCCATCCGCCTTGGTGGCAACACCCTGCTTAATCATCTTATGCACATCAGTGTCCAGCTTCTTCACCAAGTCGCGGTAGCTGGTGGCCAGTTTGTGCTTCTGCTTCAGCGATACGGCAAGCCAATAGGCTTGGTCGATGCTATAGAGGGTGGCTTGGGTCTTCATGTCGAGGTCGTTGTCAGCGATTTGCTCCCCGATGTCGGCAATCTTGTTGGCAGCTAGGATGGCACCACCCATATAGATAGGTTGTCTGAGCATCACGCTACCTGCCCAGATGTTTCGGGTATCTGTGCGGAAGGCATCCACCACGCTTTGTCCCAGGGCGTTGCCCTGCTGCTGGATGGTGCTTCCCTTCTCGTTGATGATAGCCCCAATCTTTTGTGCTTGTTCAGGGGTAAGGAATCCCTTGCCCACGAGTTCGGTCATCATGTCGCTGGCAGAACTGGATATTCCGCCCACGAGGGTAGAACCCACGTTGCTGAAAGCCGTCTTCTGCCCATCGTTCAGCAATGAAATCTCTCTGCTGAACCATTCATATCCGCCCATCACATCCACTTTGGGCAAGTATTTGGTGCGTGCCGATTTCCTGAGATTCATCGCCACGTCTTTCTTGAGCCTAGAGGCATTGATCTGCTTGTTGTTGCGCAATGCCATGGCACGGCAACTGTCAAGGCTCAGCACTTGCGTCTGCGCCTCGGCAGCAGTCATTGCTCCCATCAGCACGATAAGAGTTAATATTTTTTTCATCCTTTTACAATAATATTATATAATATTGGGTGCAAAATTATGAAATAATTCCTAAATGGCAAAGAAATTTTGATTATCAAATCTTTAAGAATCGAAAAATACCTTATTTTGTGGAAAAAAGGAACATGTCTATCAATTTCTTGTTTCTTTCAATCGAACTCTTTGTTCCTTTCAATGAAATTTCTAGTTCTTTTCAATCAAACTCTACGATAATCTCTCCGTCCCATTCCGGGTTGATGGTAAAGCCGAATCCGCCTTCCTGTTCATCGTCTTTTCGCTCTTCCTGCTTCGGGTCGCTGATGGTCTCGTCCTTGATGCTGATGTCCGCCTTGGTGATGTTGTTACATTTCACGGGCATTTCTTCCTTGTTGTATTCCTTGATAATCTTGGCTTCGGTGTCGAGGATGCTGACTGTCATGTCCAGTCCGTTGTTGTCTTCGTGTGGAAAGGTATAGACGGCGTAGTCTCTTTGTCCTTCTTCTAGCTTGAAGCTCTCGGTTTGCCTGCTTTTCACGCATCCATAGCCAGTGGTCGCATCCAGAGTGCTGCTTCCACCGGTGTAGTAAAACTTGATGCTATGCGCTTCTTTGGGGATCACTGTGTCGGTGATGTGGACGTTTACTTGTGCCACGGCACGGGTCAGCTTGATTTCCTCTTCCGTGTCGTTGCCCTCTTCCACGCTGAGTTTGCCATAGTAATAGAAGGTGTCAGTAAGCTTGTTCTTGTAGAACTTCACTTTCTCTGGAGAACTGATGGTGCAGTTGCCCGCTCCATTGTGCCCGATGGCCACCATTCGGTAGTCGCCTTCGTCGAGCGAGAGCGTAATGTCTCCGAAGCCCTCCTTGTCAGCTTTCAGATTGAGGAGCTTCACTTTCTCCTCTCCGTCGAAGATGGCGATGGAGAGCCGGGAACAATAATTCTCCAAGGGTTTGGAAACTTCCTCGTCATTTTCATCCGTGGCTCGGGTTGGGATAGCGACGCTATTCATCAGTTTGGATGATGCGTTGCTTTGCTTTTTGTTAGCTACAGATAGATGGAGGGTTACATTGGCGTTTGCGTCATACGTGCTAGTGCCCAACTCGTCGAGAGCGAACTGTTCGCATGAGGTAAGCGTTGCCACCAGCATCAACAAGAGGGATGCCAGCCAAGCGTAGGTAGCCTTCTTCATAACCTAAAGTTTTATGTTCTCTTTCTCAGTGTGTTGCAAGAAGTTTTCTCGCACCGGAAAGATGGCGCAAATATACGCTTTTTCTGCGAAACGGCAATGAAAAACTAAATAAATCTGCATATTTTTTGTGAATTATCCGTTTTTTCGTAATTTTGCACCCGAAAATTGCATGATAATTTCGAAAGAGACATATATAATAAGGTATAAAGATAAAATTATGGATAAGAAGATAAAAGCACTGTTTTTCGACATCGACGGCACATTGGTAAGTTTCAAGACCCACAAGATTCCTCAGAGCACGGTGGATGCCTTGGAGCTGGCCAAGAAGAATGGGGTGGAGGTGTATATTTCTACGGGTCGTCCGCAGATGATTATCACGAATCTCGGTCAGATAGAACATTTGATAGATGGTTACATCACCACCAATGGTGCCCGCTGTTTCGTGGGAGACAAGGTGGTGAGCGAGGAAGCCCTCCTTCCATCGGATGTACAAAAGATTGTCGCTGCTGCCAATCGGGATGGTTATCCTGCGGTGGTAGTGGGAGAGCATCGCATAGCCATCCATCATTTCACCCAAGAGGTGTTTGATGTTTTCGCCAAGGGCTTGGGAGTGGATTTCGATATTTTTCTGAAGAGTGTGGAGGAACTAGGCGATGAGCCTGTGCTTCAGGTTACCCCTTTCTGCACCGAAGCACAAGAGGCGGCGCTGATGCCTACCTTGGAGCACTGCACGTCGGGCAGATGGCATCCTGCCTTTACCGACATTACTGCTGGAGGAGCCGACAAGGGCAAGGGACTCCATGCCATGGCTGAGTATCTAGGCTTGAACATCGACGAGACCATGGCATTTGGAGATGGAGGAAACGACATTTCCATCGTCAGGGAGGCTGGAGTCGGCGTGGCGATGGGCAATGCCGGCGATAATCTGAAGGCGATAGCCGACTACATCACCACTTCGGTGGATGAGGATGGAGTGAAGAATGCTTTGCAGAAGTATGGGGTTATCTGATAGGGAAAGTAGAGGATTGCTGATATAGGCATTCCTCTATTTTTTTTATTATTGGCAATGCTTTCTTTGTTTAATTGTTTTTTGGTAGCAGAACTTTTCTGTCTTTTTGCTGCTATTTTTGCTCTTTTTAAAACTTTCTGTCATTGTCTGGTTTTTGTCTTAAATTTACTTTTTGAACCTATTTGTGTTGTTATTTCTGACGAAAAGTAATAAAATATGCAGAAAATATGCAAAAAGTGGTAGAAAAACAGTTCTAACTTACAATTTGTTTGCTAAAAATTTGTTTATATTGCCAAAAAGATGTAACTTTGCACCCGATATTTGTAAGTTGTTTAATTTAAGAGAGAGAAATTATGGCAAAAAGACTAACCATGTTAATGGGGGGGCTTGTTCTATCTACAGGAATGGCTCTCGCACAAACTACTGTTACAGGTAAGGTTGTTTCTCAGGATGACGGTGAGCCAGTGATTGGTGCTTCTGTTAAAATTGCAGGAACAAAGACCGGTACTGTGACTGATGTCGATGGTAACTTCATCCTTCCTAATGCTAGCAAGGATGCAGTGCTTGAGATTACTTATCTCGGCATGGAGACCAAGACAGTAAAAGCTACTCCTAAAATGAAAATCGTTTTGGTTTCTGATTCCAAGAACCTTGACGAGGTGGTAGTAACCGCTATGGGTATTACTCGTAATGAGAAAACCTTGGGTTATGCAGCTACTACCGTCAAGAGTGATGAAATTGTTGGTGCTCGTACTACGAACGTAGCCGATGCACTCTCGGGTAAGGTGGCTGGTGTACAGGTTAGCGCAACTAGCTCCGACCCAGGTTCTGTAACCAATGTCGTTATTCGTGGTTACGGATCAATCAATGGTAGCAACCAACCTCTTTATGTAGTGGATGGTATTCCATTGCAGAATAACGTATTCTCAGGACAAGGTAAGAATGTCTCTACGGGTGGTATCTCTAATATCTCCCCGGAAGATATTGCGAGTATGACGGTGTTGAAAGGTGCCGCTGCTACCGCTCTTTATGGTAGCCGTGCAGCAAATGGTGTCATCTTGATAACTACCAAGAATGGTGCCAAGGGACAATCTCGCAATTATACCATCAATTATAGTGGAAGTGTACAGGCTCGTAGAGTTTCTACGTTGCCAGACATGCAGGATGAGTTTGGACAGGGCTGGAACGGTCGTCAGACTTTTATTGAGAATGGTTCTTGGGGTCCAGCTTTGGATGGCTCTATGCAGGTATATGGACCAGAGTGGAATCATCAGCAGTTGCTCCACCCATATAAGGCTTTGAAAAATAATGTGAGAGATTTCTTTGATACAGGTTGGTCACAGAACCACAATGTGTCTTTGAGTGGTGTCTCTAACGACAGCAAGATGACTTATTACTTGTCTTATTCTTATGCTGGCGATAATGGTATCATGCCAGGTGACAAGGATAAGTACACTCGTAATACCTTGGCTTTCCGCAATAGCTATCAGGCAAACGACTGGTTGAAGCTTTCTTCTTCCATCAACTTTGCTCGCAGCAATACCGATGCAGTGGGTTCCTTTCAGGGTACTTCAGTAATTGATGGTCTCTATGAATTGCCACGTGATGTTTCTTTGCTCGACAAAAAGGATTTGAGTAGTCCTTTCAATACCCCAGAGGCATATTTCACCCCTTATGGAATCACCAACCCATATTGGGCTTTGGAGAATAACTATAACCACACTGATGCCAAGCAGATTAATGGTAAGGTGCAGGCTGATATTACTCCTTTCAAGGATTTGACTTTGACTTATCGTTTCGGTTTCGATTATACCGATTATGATTCAAAAATTGGTTATCCTCAGATTTCCCTTGATGATAAGATGATTACCGATGACAAGGGGTATGCACCTAGCCACATGAATCAGAGTGGTTATGTATATACTCGCTATGGTCGTATGTATGAGTTCAACCATGATTTCATGGCTAACTATAAGAAGAAATTCTTGGATGACAAACTTGATTTGGCTGTGATTGCCGGTGTCAACATGAATGAGCGTTATTGGACCAACATGACTGGTGAAGCTGATGACTTGACTTTTGAGACTGGTTTCTGGCAGTTGAGCAATGGTGCTACCAAGAAAACTTTGTCGGAAAGTCAGACCAAGCGTCGTTTGGTCGGTCTCTTTGGTGATGTTACTTTGGGATGGGACGATATGCTCTATCTCGACTTGACTGCTCGTAACGACTGGTCTTCTACACTGCCAATAGAAAAGAACAGCTTCTTCTATCCTGGTGCAACTTTGAGCTGGATCTTTACTAAGTTGATTCCAGAAAACAAGGTGTTGACTTTTGGTAAGGCTCGTGTTGCTTATGGTAAGACTGGTAACGACGCCAATCCTTATCTTACAGGTGCTACTTACGATCAGGCTAGCGTTCGTGGTTATTATGGCACAGGTATCGCTAAGTTCCCAATGAATGGTAAAAACTCTTTCCTCTTGGGTAACACTAAGGGCAGTAACTCTTTGAAGCCAGAGATGACTACTGAGATAGAGGCTGGTCTTAACTTGCAGTTCTTTATGGGACGCATTGGTTTGGATGCTTCTTTCTATAACAGAACCACCAACGATCAGATTTTCACCTTGCCAGTAGATCCATCAACGGGTTATTACTATCAGGTAACCAACTTCGGTTCTGTTCGCAACCGTGGTATTGAATTGCTCCTCACCACCGTTCCTGTTCAGACCAAGAACTTCAAGTGGGAATTGGCATTCAACTTCTCAAAGAACTGGAATAAGGTGCTTGAGATGCCATCTAGCCTCGAGGGTGGTCGAGTTGCCATCTACAACTTCTCCGCAGGTAACGATGCTGTCTATATGTATGCTGAAGAGGGCAAGCCAATGGGCGAGTTCTATACTTACTTGCCACAATATACTGAGGATGGTAAACTGATAGTTGATCAGAATGGTCAGCCAGTAATTGGTACTACTGTTGAGGATACTGGTAAGAACATGAACAGCGACTGGACAGGTGGTGTAACAACCTCGTTGACTTACAAGGGCTTCACTTTGAGCGCAGCCTTGGATATCCGCAAGGGTGGTTATATGTTCTCTCGTACCAAGAACTTGATGCAGTTCACTGGTAACGGAACTATCACAACTTATAATGAGCGTCGTCCATTCATCATCCCTAACTCTGTAGTGAAGAGCGGTGATACCTACGTGGAGAATACAACTCCAATCTATCAGACCGATGGTAGCTACCAGAAGTATTACAATGACTATGGCTATGGTAACGCTGGCGAGGCTTACTTGCTCGATCGTTCATACGTTAAGTTGCGTAACATCAGTTTGACCTGGAACTTGCCTCGCCCTTGGGTAAAGGCTTGCTCTTTGAGCAATGTAGCTTTGACCGTATTCTGCAACAATGTGTTCACATGGACAGCTAGCAGCAATACCTTCATCGACCCAGAGACCACAACTATCAGTCAAGGGGCTTATGGTGACCTCGCTACTCAGTTTGGTGAGTTGTACTCAAACCCTGCTTGCCGTACCTTCGGTGCCAACTTGAGTGTGACATTCTAGTTTAGTGATAAAGAATTATTAATAAGGATATCAATATGAAGAAATATATATTCATGTCAGCTCTCGCCTTGGGTCTTTGCTTTACCTCTTGCGACAGCTATCTTGACATCAACCAGGATCCAACCTCTCCTTCAGAGAGCAATGTCACATCTTCTATGATAATGCCTGGTGTGGAAATGTCAATTGCCAGTGCTTATGGCAACTACTTGCGTATTACTGGTGGCTATCATTCTGAGATTTATGCTCAGCTCAATGGAACATCCAACTATGTCGATTACTCTGAGTTCCAGCAGTCTGCTACCCGTAGTGGTACAGCTTATACCCAGTTCTATCAGCAGGCTTTGGTCAATTTGAAAACTGTATTGGAGAAGTCTGAGGCATCAGAGGATTGGGGCACATATCTTGCTGCCACAACACTTCGTGCCTTTGC
>DBLF01000006.1:14472-15421 GCA_002297965.1 Candidatus Segatella papionis | reverse complement strand
TCTGCGAGATGTTGGTGGATTCGGGCATTCCTTTCCTCCGCTTGGGAAGCGAGTACTCTTGCGACGAGCGATTCCGCCCTTATCTGATAGAGAAAGCTATCGCCGATTGTCCGAAGCTTGAAGCCATCAAGCAATATATAATAGGTACGCGAGTTATCGTGGGCACCACCTCGATGATGACCTCGAAGCCATTCATCTTCACCTTGAAGCACTTCAAACTCGCCATCATCGACGAGTCGAGCCAAATATTGGAGCCCAACCTCATCGGATTGCTCTCCGCCGTGGATAAGTTCATCCTTATCGGCGACTACAAGCAGTTGCCAGCCGTGGTACAACAGAGCGAACAAGATTCGGCGATTCCAACCATCAGCGACAGCCAGAAGAATGCTTCCATCGACATGAGCATCTTGCAGGACATCTGTCTCACCAACTGCCGCAACTCCCTCTTTGAGCGACTCATCCACTGGGAAGACCACGAGGGACGCACCGACTTCATCGGCATCCTTCGCCGTCAGGGACGTATGCACCCAGAGATAGCCGAGTTCCCGAACAAGATGTTCTATCGAAGGGAGAAGTTGGAGCCTGTGCCTTGTCCACACCAGTTGGAGACGGAACTCGACTACACACTCCCATCGCAGGATAGCCTCGACGACACACTGAAGGCGCATCGCATGATTTTCATCCCTTCCGAATTCTGCAAGGAGCCTAACGTATCGGACAAAATCAATGCCAACGAGGCAGAAATCGTAGTAGATATACTGCGTCGAATCCATCGTTTCTATGGTGCACAATTCGACCCACAAAAGGCGGTGGGTGTCATCGTGCCTTACCGCAACCAGATAGCCATGGTGCGCAAGGGCATCGAGAAGCTAGGCATTCCCGAACTGGAGAAGATAAGCATCGACACCGTGGAGCGATACCAGGGCAGCCAGCGAGATGTCATCATCTA
>DBLF01000006.1:4094-14324 GCA_002297965.1 Candidatus Segatella papionis | reverse complement strand
GAGATACTGCGCAATAATCAGATTTTTAACGAATTAATGCAGTATGTAAAAGGTAAAGGAGGATATGTGGACAAGGACAACGAAGAGTGAAGAGTAAAGAATCCCTCTGTTTTTGATAGAAAAAGTAAGGAAAATTGAAGAAAAATAGGAAAAGCCACGACTTTTACGAAATTTAATCGAAAAAGTTTGGCGATACGGAAATAAAGTCCTATCTTTGCAATCGAATAACAGACAACAAGGATAAACAGAGAAATATAATGATATAGGATTCCGGTGCTCAGCTGGCACTGGAATTCTTTATTTTTTATGCCTCTCAGAAAACATATTATTAATAACATTAAACAACAAAAAGAATTATGGCTTACATGTCACAAGAAGGCTACGACAAGCTCGTAGCAGAATTGAAACAACTCGTTTCTGTGGAGCGCCCTAAGGCATCAGCCGCAATTGCTGAAGCCCGTGACAAGGGTGACCTGAGTGAAAACTCTGAGTATGATGCCGCCAAGGAGGCACAGGCTCATCTAGAAGATAAGATCAACCGCATCAAACTCACCATTGCCGAGGCTAAGATCATCGACACCAAGCAGCTCAGCACCGACAGCGTGCAGATTATGTCGAAGGTGGAGATGACCAACATGGCCAACAAGGCAAAGATGACCTATACCATCGTGAGCGAGAGCGAGGCTAACTTGAAGGAAGGCAAGATTTCCATCAAGACTCCTATCGCACAGGGTCTGCTCAACAAGAAGGTAGGTGAAATCGCAGAAATCAAGATTCCTCGCGGTATCATCAAGCTGCGCATCGACAAGATCTCATTCGAGTAAAACAGAATAAAAGGAACTATCATCTAGGCTCCCAGACCTTGATGATGGTTCCTTTTGTGATATGTAAGCCAACCATATATATCGACTCGAAGAGAGTGACATCGAGAGCAAATACGTTTCACATGAAACATTGTCAACGCAAATTATTCATTTTAAACTAAATAGACTATGGCAAGCATTTTTTCAAAGATTGCAGCAGGAGAGATTCCTAGCTACAAGTGTGCAGAGAATGATAAGTTCTATGCCTTCCTCGACATCAGCCCTATCGGCAAAGGTCATACATTGGTAATTCCTCGCAAGGAGATAGACTACATCTTCGACATGGAAGACGAGGATTTGGCTGAGTTTGAGGTATTCGCCAAAAAGGTGGCAAAGGCCATCAAGGCTGCCTTCCCTTGCAAGAAGGTTGCCCAGGTAGTATTGGGCTTGGAGGTTCCTCATGCCCATATCCACCTCATCCCTATGAACAGCGAGGCTGACGTCAACTTCCGCAAGGAGCATCTCAAGCTTTCCGAGGAAGAGTTCAAGGAAATCGCCGACAAGATTTACACAGAGTTCAAGAAGCTCTAAGCAAGAGCATCAATAAGAAAATATGCAATATGAAAAGAGCTGCGAATATGTTCGCAGCTCTTTCTATATCGCATATTCTATACTCGTTAGACAAACTTCTCTCCCTTCTTCATCTGTATCTCGTTTACATACTTTCGAATCAAGGCTGAAGAATCTTCTTTCTTACATACGAGCAACACATTGTCCTTTTCCGCAACAATGAAACCATCGAGACCATTGAGAACAGCGAGTTTGTCCTTTGGCAACTTGACAACATTATTATGGCAATTCTCCATCATCACCTCACTATCAATAATCACATTGTCGTCATCACTCTTCTGCATTGCCTCATAAATGCTGTGCCAAGTGCCCAAATCTGCCCATCCAAAGTCACACTTCATCACACAAACATTCGACGGTTTCTCTAAGATACCGAAATCTACAGAAATATTGGGATAAGAAGAAAAGCTCTCCTTCATATAAGCATTCTCCGTCTCAACACTAAACTCAGGATAGCGCTTATCATACTCACGAAGTACAGGCGGCAAAATCTGGGTGAAACATTCACGTAGATAACCCACATTACTCAAGAACAATCCTGTATTCCAATAAAACTCGCCACTCTCAACAAATATCTTAGCAAAATCGCGTTCAGGCTTCTCGGTGAATGACTGCACCTTATATATACCATCAGCGAAAGCATCACCCATCTGAATATATCCATAGCCTGGCTCAGGGCGAGTAGGCTTAACACCCATCGTCAAGAAATGGTTGTTCTCTGCCACAAAAGCCAACCCCTCCAGAACATTCTTACGAAAAGCATCTTCATTAAAGATTGCTTGGTCTGAAGGCGTTGTGATGATACAAGCATTCGGATTACGCATGGAAATACGATGGTTAGCCCATGCCATACTAGGAGCGGTATTGCGATGAATGGGCTCAGCCATGATGTGTTCGGCAGGAACATCAGGCAACTGCTCTTTTACCAAATCCACATATTCCTCGTTAGTATTGATATATATATGATCGGCCGGGACTATCTTCGCCATACGGTCGAAAGTCTGCTGCAACTGAGTCCGTCCTACACCGAAAAAGTCGATAAACTGCTTGGGATAGCTGCTGCGACTGCATGGCCAAAGTCTTCTTCCCTTTCCACCGGCAAGAATTACACAATAATTATTGTTATTATCTATCATCATATTAATAGGCTGTTATTTATGAGTTATTAATTCCTATATTACGAGTCACCAAATTCAAGTGTAAAGTTAATGATTATATTCGAGAGAGCCAAATATTTTCCAAGAAATTAATAAAGATAGGTGAAATACAACACATTTTTACCTTTTTTGCCCATTGATTGCACTTTTTTCGAAAAAAAACGACTAAAAAGTTTGCCGTTTCATTTTTTATTTGTACCTTTGCACCCGCAATCGCCCAGATGGCGGAATCGGTAGACGCGCTGGTCTCAAACACCAGTGGAGCAATCCATCCCGGTTCGATCCCGGGTCTGGGTACTAAGAGCTGCAAGTTGAAAAACTTGTGGCTCTTTACTTTGCAAAATCACCATCGCCCAGATGGCGGAATCGGTAGACGCGCTGGTCTCAAACACCAGTGGGGCAACCCATCCCGGTTCGATCCCGGGTCTGGGTACTAAAGGTTGGCAATCCAAAAGATTGTCAACCTTTTCTCGTTTATCCCCCATGCTCTTCCATAATTTCTCCAACCAAAAGTTTAGAAGAGTTCGCACACGAAAACGTTTTCGATGTTTTTAGAATAATATCTCCCCTTATTTTTGGAAATATAGGATATTATGCTTATATTTGTACCATCAAAATATCACGAGCAGTCCTGGTCAGGGGACTACAAACGTTTCGAGCGAAGCTCATAAACCAAAAACAAAACAACTCTTATTTAAAACATAAAAAAACAAAATATTCAATGAAGAAAATCTTTAGTTTTGTATGCGCTTGCCTGTTGGCTCTCGGAGCACAGGCGGCAGATACAGATAAGTACGATGCCCTCTATGCGAACTTACCGTTCCAGATGGAAAAGGTTACTCGTCCTCAGTTCCCTAACAACGAGGTCAACCTCAAGGACTTCGGCGCCGTGGGCGATGGCTCCACACTTTGCACTGACGCTTTCCGCAAGGCTATCGATGCCTTGAGCCAAAAAGGTGGTGGCAAGCTCATCGTGCCACAGGGTGTTTGGTTCACCGGACCTATCACCTTGAAGAGTAATATCAACCTCCATATCGAGAAGGGCGGCATCATCCTCTTCTCTGCCGATGTCAACCTATACCCTCTCGTAGAGACTTCTTTCGAGGGACTTGACACTCGTCGCTGCCAATCTCCCATCTCCGGTAGGAACCTAGAGAATGTAGCCATCACCGGTCAAGGTGCCATCGATGGCAACGGTGAGTACTGGCGACCTCTGAAGAAAGCCAAGGTTACCTCCGCACAATGGAAAGAGATCACTTCGCGTGGCGGTGCCTTCAAGCGCCCAGACTACTGGTTCCCTTCAGAGGCGGCACTCAAAGCCGATGAAAAGGGAGCTGGCATGAACGTGCCCCTTGGCATCACTACCGAGGAAGGCTGGAACGAGGTGAAGGATTATCTCCGCCCTGTCATGGTCAGCCTCATCAGCTGCAAGAACGTTTGGCTCAACGGGGTCATCTTTCAAAACTCCCCAGCCTGGAACATCCACCCACTGATGTGCGAGAACGTACTCATCGAGGATGTCCTGGTGCGAAACCCATCTTACGCCCAGAATGGTGATGGACTGGACTTGGAATCATGCAAGAACTCCCTCATCGTCAACTCCACCTTCGACGTGGGCGATGATGGCATCTGCATCAAGAGCGGCAAGGACGCCGATGGCAGAAAGCGTGGCGTGCCTTGCGAGAATGTCATCGTGGACGGCTGCACCGTATTCAAGGGGCATGGCGGTTTCGTGGTAGGCAGCGAGATGAGCGGTGGCGTGAAGAATGTTATGGTTCGCGATTGCCAGTTCCTCGGCACCGACGTGGGCTTGCGCTTCAAGAGCGCCCGTGGAAGAGGCGGCGTAGTGGAAAACATCTACATCAAGGACATGTCCATGTTCGACATCCAGACCGATGTTATCACCTTCGACCTCTACTATGGCGGCAAGTCTGCTGTCGAGGTACTCAATGACGGCGACCAAAAGAAGCAACAGGTGGTAGATATGAAGAAGGTGGACGAGACGACCCCAGCCTTCCGCAACATCGACATCAACCACGTTATCTGTCGTGGTGCCCGTCGTGCAGCCTATTTCAATGGCTTGCCTGAGATGCCTGTGCAGAACATCCACATCAAGGACATGAAGGTGAACAATGCCCAGCAAGGCATCGTTATCAACCGCACAGAAGGTGTAACGCTCGAAAACATCAAGGTTTCCGCCAAGACCCATACCTTTGACGCAAAGAACTCAAAGTATGTCTCTGTAAACGGAAAGAAATACAAGAAGATAGACGAGAAAGGCATTACTCTCGACTTCTAGCATTCAATAAGCGCACATCAAGCGATGGACGAGCGCACAACACGTGTTATGCGAGCGCATATCAGCTGATGTGCAAGCGCACAACAGCTGATGTGCGCTTAAAGGAAAAGGCTGTTAGAACAACTCTAACAGCCTTTTCCACCTATTTTAACTATATCTTTCAAAGACTTCTATCATAACATCCAAAGACTTCTATTGATATTGGCATAATAGATTAAGTATATCAAGCCTTTATTCAAAGCCCACCTATTCAGTCTTTAAAGTCAAGCGATAGCTCGCCTGAGCCTAAGAGATTATAGCTCATACGATGATAAGGTGTCACGCCAAACTCCTTGATGGCGGCACGATGCTTCTTCGTAGGATAACCCTTGTTACTCTTCCAGTCGTACTGTGGGTATTCCTCGGCAAGGGCATCCATATAATCATCACGATAAGTCTTGGCTAAGATGCTTGCAGCCGCTATCGCCATATACTTTCCGTCTCCTTTGACGATGGTGGTATAAGGCAAGTCCTTGTAAGGGTTGAAGCGATTGCCATCCACGATGATTGCCTCGGGGCGCACCTTCAATTGGTCCAGGGCACGATGCATCGCCAGGAAGCTAGCATTCAAGATATTTATCTTGTCTATCTCCTCGGGTGTAACCACGCCCACAGCCCAAGCCACAGCATCACGCTCTATCTGCTCACGTAAAGCCTTGCGTTTCTTATCTGTGAGTTTCTTGCTATCATTGAGATCGGGATTCTGATAGTTAGGAGGCAAAATAACGGCGGCAGCATAAACACTACCTGCCAAACATCCCCTGCCAGCCTCATCACAGCCAGCCTCAACCATATCCTTATAATAATGAGATTCTAACATAACCTATTATATTTAAACAATAATAGCGATGAAATCGCATATTTTTCTTCATTTCATACGAATTCATCGCTATTACTAACTATTATTATTCTAGAACATTTGTGCCACGCGCTTAACCCCTGCAACCAGTGCATCCACTTCTTCCTTTGTATTATAAAGGGCGAAGCTGGCACGCACGGTACCGAGAATATGATAACGCTCCATCAATGGCTGAGCACAGTGATGACCTGTACGAACAGCAATACCGAGACGGTCGAGCAACGTACCCATATCCATGTGGTGAATATCGCCTACGAGGAAGCTTACTACTGCATCCTTGCCTTCTTGCTCACCAAAAAGTCTGATTCCATCAATAGTACGCATCTGTTCCATGCAGTATTTGGTCAAGTTCCTGCTCATGCTGAGCGATATTATCCATGCCGAGAGCTGAGACATAATCGATAGCCTTGGCAAGACCATGGGTTGCCACGTAATCAGGGGTACCTGCCTCAAACTTGAATGGCAACTTCTCGAAAGTGGTCTTCTCGAAGGTAACGCTCTCTATCATCTCGCCACCTCCCTGATAAGGAGGCATTCGGTCGAGCCATTCTCTCCTTGCCATAAAGCACACCGATACCAGTAGGACCATATATCTTATGACCGCTGAAAGCGAAGAAATCACAATCCAAGTCTTGCACATCCACCTTGAAGTGAGGAGTGCTCTGCGCTCCATCCACCATCACTGGCACATCGTGCTCGTGGGCAATCTTGATCATCTCCTTTACCGGATTCACCGTACCAAGTACATTGCTTACCTGGGCGATGCTCACGATTTTGGTGCGCTCTGTGAATAAATTGGCGAATTCATCGAGGTTTATCTCTCCCTTATCATTGATTGGAATGACACGGATGGCGATACCTTTCCTGGCTGCCTGCAACTGCCAAGGCACGATATTGGAGTGATGCTCCATCGTAGAGATAATCACCTCGTCGCCCTCGCTCATAAACTCGTCGCAGAACGATGAAACCACGAGATTCAGGCTCTCTGTAGTACCACGGGTAAAGATGATTTCCTCAACCTTAGGGGCATTGATAAACTTACGTACGGTCTCGCGGGCAGCCTCATGAAGATCGGTTGCCTGCTGGGAGAGGTAATGTACACCACGATGCACGTTGGCATTCACATTGAGATACTCGTTGCGCATGGCATCCAGCACACACATCGGCTTCTGTGTGGTTGCCGCATTATCGAGGTAAACCAACGGCTTATCATATACAGTTCTCGATAAAATCGGGAAATCCGCTCTTACTTGATTAATGTCATACATATTAATTATATTATGCTTTTGCCCTTTCAGGGCGTTAAACCCATTCATATCATAAACCCAGGGTGTTGCCCTGGGCTATGTGCTTTAAGGCTTTCAGCCTATTTTAGAAAAGCTTTACCTTACACTAAGTTTGTAACCTATTACTTGCAGAGTTTGCAACCTGTTACTTGCAGAGTTTGCAGCCCTCACACTTGTTCAACTCGCCACGGAAGCGTTTCTCGACCAAGTGATGGAGACGGTCGCGCAATGGCTCCAACTCCATCTTGTCGATGACTTCATTGATAAATGCGAACTGGAGGAGCAACTTTGCCTCTTCACGGCTCACGCCACGCTGCTGCATATAGAAAAGAGCAGCATCGTTGAGCTGACCTATCGTACTACCATGCGCACACTTCACATCATCGGCATAAATCTCCAGCATAGGCTGGGTGAACATACGGGCGGTCTTGGTAGCGCAAAGGTTCTGGTTGGTTTCCTGAGAAGTGGTCTTCTGGGCACCATGGCGAACCAACACGCGACCAGCGAAAGCGCCACGAGCTTCATCATCGAGCACATACTTGTAAAGTTCGTTGCTGGTGCAATGACCTACCTGATGATCGATGAGCGTATTGTTATCTACCACCTGGTTCTTGTCGGCGATAACACAACCATTCAAGAAGCACTCAGCTCCCTCGCCCTTGAACACGAGGTCAAGGCGATTGCGAGTAATACCATTATGAAGAGTTATTACATTATGGTTGACACGGCTGTTAGCCTGCTGCTCGATATAGACATTGCTTACACGGCGATTCTTGATGTGGGTCTCCTCCAAGCAATAGAGGTCAAGACTGGCATTCTCGCCTACGAAAGCCTCGATAACCTGAGTGGCGAGGAAGTTCTTGTCGTCGGCTGCATGGTCACAGAAGAGGAACTTTGCTTCTGCTCCCTGCTCCAAGACGATGAGCACACGACGGTTCACCATCAAATCAACATCCGAACGAAGAATATTGATGACCTGGATGGTACGCTCCACCTTTACGTTCTTAGGAACATAGATGAGCAAGCCATCCTGCGCCAACATCGTATTCAGTGCGGTAATGCTATCCTCATCGGTTTTGGCGATTTTACCGTAATATTTCTCGATGAATTCGGGCTTTTCTGCGGCTACCTTACTCAAAGAATCAACGATGACACCCTCTGGGAGGTCCACCTTAGGAAGAGCCTTGCTGTAGAAAGCATCGTTCACCACAAAGTAGAGCGAAGTGCTCAGATTAGGCACGTCGCAACGGAAAGCCTCGTATGGATCCACAGGAATATCGAGACGCTTCAAGTTCAAGCCATAGTCTGGCTCGAAGATGGCGCTCATATCGGTATATTTGTATCGCTCCACCTTGCGAGAAGGGAAGCCCAAGCGACGGAAGTCCTCGAATGCAGCATCACGCACTGCATTGAGAGCCTCAGCACTGTTCTTCTTGATCATTCTCGAAGAAGACTGATACAATTCTAAATATTGTTTCTCTGCATTCATGATTTATTCCTTTCCATCTACTTCAGCCTTGATCCAGTCGTAACCACGAGCCTCAATCTCCTTGGCAAGCTCTGGACCTGCGGTTTTCACGATTCTACCCTTATAGAGTACGTGTACTACATTAGGCTTGATCATGTCGAGCAAACGCTCGTAGTGGGTAATAACGATGGCTGAAGTCTTATCGGTGTGCATCTTGTTCACACCTTCAGCCACGATGCGCATGGCATCCACATCAAGACCAGAGTCGGTCTCATCGAGGATGGAGAGCTTTGGCTCCAACATCGCCATTTGGAAAATCTCGTTGCGTTTTTTCTCACCACCGGAGAAACCTTCGTTCACAGAACGACGAGCCAACTTGCTGTCGAGTTCTACAAGCTCACGCTTCTCACGCATCAGTTTCATAAACTCACTTGTGTTCAATGGCTCCAAACCCTGATACTCGCGCTTGGCGTTGATAGCCGCACGCATGAAGTTGGTCATGCTCACACCAGGAATCTCCACTGGATACTGGAACGAGAGGAACAAGCCCTCACGAGCACGATCCTCAGGCTTCATCTCCAGAAGGTTCTTGCCGTTGAAGATGGCTTCACCCTCTGTCACTGTATAGAGAGGGTTACCTGTGAGCACTGCGCTCAAGGTTGACTTACCGGAACCATTAGGCCCCATAATAGCGTGTATCTCACCATCCTTAATGGTCAGGTTGATACCTTTCAATATTTCTTTGCCTGCAATAGTAGCATGCAGATTCTTTACCTCTAACATATTTGTTATAAAATTGCATCAATTAATAAATCACATACCGACTCGAAGAATGTAGGTGACTTTTCCCATCCCCATTGTTCAAACAAAGGAGGAGGATCCAATACCAAGAAGCTACATTCACCCGGACGTATAATGTTTCGTGAGAAATTCGTAATTCTTTTATGTTGTAGCATAATAGAAGTTGTAGAAGATGGAACAGCAACATCCAGCTTTAAATAACCTATAAAATGCCCACTGGTAGAGTACAACGGTCTATACTCAGAAGAAAAACTCCTTACGATAGAATCTTGCTGAGCAGTAAAGTTCACAGGTCTTATCTTAGAAAGAGTCTGACCAGAAACATTCATGTACACTACCATCAACAACAACAATACATACTTTCTCATTACAAACCTCACTTTCTTTTGACTTATCCTACGGTTCCCTCCAATGATACGCTCAAGAGTTTCTGTGCCTCCACGGCAAACTCCATAGGCAACTTGTTGAGCACGTCCTTGGCATAACCATTGACAATCAAGCCGACAGCCTCCTCGGTAGGAATGCCTCGCTGATTGCAATAGAAGAGCTGGTCTTCCGAAATCTTCGAGGTGGTTGCCTCATGCTCGAACACTGCGGTGTCGTTGTGAGCATCCATGTATGGGAAGGTATGTGCTCCACAATCGCTGCCGAGCAACAAGGAGTCGCAAGAACTATAGTTGCGGGCATTGTCGGCACTGGATGTGGCACGCACCAAACCACGATAAGAGTTCTGGCTATGACCAGCAGAGATACCCTTCGAGATGATGGTACTCTTGGTGTTCTTACCCATGTGAATCATCTTGGTACCGGTATCAGCCTCCTGATAGTTGTTGGTGACAGCCACGCTGTAGAACTCAGCCTGTGAATTGTCGCCACGCAAGATGCAAG
>DBLF01000006.1:3631-3995 GCA_002297965.1 Candidatus Segatella papionis | reverse complement strand
GCAAGTCGCCTCGCTTGGTCACGAGGTTGAGCACACCACCCTTTCCGTGTTCATCGCCCGGATACCAGTTCTGAACGGTAGAGTATTTCACCTCAGCATTGTCCTTGACGATAATCTCGACGATAGCCGCATGGAGTTGGTTCTCATCACGCATTGGAGCGGTACAACCCTCCAAGTAAGATACGTAAGCATCATCGTCGGCGATAATCAGTGTACGCTCAAACTGTCCCGTATTGCGGGCGTTGATACGGAAGTAACTACTCAACTCCATCGGGCAACGCACGCCCTTAGGAATATATACGAACGAACCATCGCTGAACACGCAGCTGTTCAAGGCTGCATAGAAGTTATCACGATAAGGAAC
>DBLF01000006.1:0-3523 GCA_002297965.1 Candidatus Segatella papionis | reverse complement strand
TCCTTGAAGGTAGTCTTCACCGACACAGAGTCCATGATGGCATCCACGGCAGTGCCGCTCAGTGCCAAACGCTCCTCCAAAGGAATGCCGAGCTTGTCGAATGTCTTCTCCAGCTCAGGGTCTATCTCCTTGTTCTTTGGCTTCTTCGCCAAAGGGTCGGCATAGTATGAAATCTCCTGGTAGTCGATAGGTGGCACATGCACGTGTCCCCACTTTGGCTCCTTGAGCGTCTTCCAGTAATTGTAGGCTTTCAGACGGAATTCGAGCATCCACTCAGGCTCTCCCTTCTTCTGCGAGATAAGGCGCACAACATCCTCGTTGAGTCCTTTCTCTATGATCTCGGTATGTACGTCGGTCGTGAAGCCATACTCATATTTCTGGTCGATCACGTCCTTGACAACCTGATTCTGTTCTTTCTCTATTTCTGCCATTTTATTGTTTAAACCTAAAACTCTCCTGTCGGAAGTCCTCATTTTCAATCAGATGAAAACAGACTTCATCTAAATAAGAGAGGTGTAATATAAAACCCTAAATAGGGATAAGCCTTTTCATGGCTCACCCCTACCTTTATATATATTATAATATCTGTATTACAACTTCTGCTCAACCTCAATCTCAGTGAAGGTCTCGATTACGTCGCCCTCCTGAATGTCATTGAAGTTGACGAGGCTCAAACCGCACTCCATACCGGTAACCACCTCCTTGACATCGTCCTTGTAACGCTTCAAGGCACCAATCTCGGCTGTACGGATTACGATACCATCACGGATTACACGAGCCTTATCCTTGGAGTGTACCTTACCCTCGGTAACGAGACCACCGGCAATGGTACCCACCTTAGAAATCTTGAAGGTCTGCTTAACCTCCACCTGACCAGTGACGATTTCCTTCTTCACCTTATCAAGCATACCCACCATCGCACTCTTGATATCGTCGATAGCATCGTAGATGATAGAGTAAGTATTGATCTCGACACCCTCACGGTCGGCAGCCTTACGAGCATCTGCAGATGGACGAACCTGGAAACCTACGATGATGGCATCTGATGCAGAAGCCAACATCACATCGTTCTCGGAAATCTGACCTACAGCCTTGCTGATGACGTTCACCTGGACCTTCTCGGTAGAAAGCTTGATGAATGAGTCGCTCAATGCCTCTACAGAACCATCGGTATCACCCTTCACGATAACGTTCAACTCATGGAACTCACCACGTGCGATACGGTGAGAAATATCACCCAAGGTCAAGCGCTTCTGAGTACGCAAGCCCTGCTCGCGCTGCAACTGCTCACGCTTGTTGGCTATCTCGCGAGCCTCCTGCTCTGTCTCGATAACGTGGAACTGGTCACCTGCTGTAGGCGCACCATTCAAACCGAGGATGATAGCTGGGTCAGCTGGACCAGCAGACTTGATGTTGGCGTTACGCTCATTGAACATCGCCTTCACACGTCCCCAAGAAGTACCAGCGAGCACAATGTCGCCTACCTTCAAGGTACCGTTGGATACCAATACGGTAGAAACATATCCACGCCCCTTGTCGAGCGAAGACTCGATGATGGTACCTGTGGCACGACGGTTAGGGTTAGCCTTCAAGTCGAGCATATCAGCCTCCAAGAGCACCTTGTCGAGAAGTTCGTGTACACCGATACCCTTCTTGGCACTGATTTCCTGGCACTGGTACTTACCACCCCACTCCTCAACGAGCAAGTTCATGTTAGCCAAATCCTCGCGAATACGGTCTGGATTAGCTCCTGGCTTATCAATCTTGTTGATGGCGAATACCATTGGCACACCTGCTGCCTGAGCATGGGCGATAGCCTCCTTGGTGGTAGGCATCACGGAGTCATCGGCTGCAATGATGATGATGGCAATATCGGTTGCCTGCGCACCACGGGCACGCATGGCGGTAAATGCCTCGTGACCTGGAGTATCGAGGAAGGTAACCTTGCGGCCACTGTTCAATGTCACACTGTAAGCACCGATGTGCTGGGTAATACCACCCGCCTCACCGGCAATCACGTTGGTATTGCGGATATAGTCGAGCAAAGAGGTCTTACCATGGTCTACGTGACCCATCACGGTTACGATTGGAGCACGTGGAACCAAATCATTCTCATCATCCTCTTCCTCGGTAACGGCCTCCTGAACCTCTGCGCTCACGTACTCAGTCTTGAAGCCGAACTCCTCAGCCACCATGTTGATGGTCTCGGCGTCGAGACGCTGGTTGATGGAAACCATGATACCCACGCCCATCAAGGTAGAGATGACCTGAGTAACGGAGATGTTCATCATCGTAGCCAACTCGCTTACGGTAACGAACTCGGTGAGCTTCAGCACCTTGCTTTCCTTCTGCTCCTGACGAGCCTGGTCTTGCAACTTCTCCTGAACAGCCTCACGCTTCTCCTTACGATACTTAGCACCCTTCTTGTTCTGGTTCTTGCTGGTCAAGCGAGCCAGCGTCTCCTTTACCTGGCGTGCTACAGCCTCGTCGTCAACCTCAATCTGGCGCTGGTTGCCACGGTTGTTGTTATTGCCGCGATTATTGTTATTATTATTATTGTTCTTGTTGCGGTTCTTATTGCGGTTTCTGTTGTTACCGCCATTTCCGCCGCCATTATTTCCATTATTGCCGCCGCCATTGTTGTTCTTGGCCTCGGCATTGATGTCAACACGTTCTTTGTTGATACGCACACGCTTTTTGCGATCGTTGTGCTGCTGAGCCAACTTCTCCTCACGTTCCTTGCGGCGCTCCTCCTTCGATTTTTTCTTCGGGCGAGTGCTCTGGTTGAGAGAAGAAAGGTCAATCTTGCCCAACACCTTAGGCTCATTAGAAGTATATTTCTTCTCACTCTTCAATGTGAACACACTAGAAGCCTGGCCATTGCCCGCAGCATTCTGCTGTGGCTTCTGCTCAGCCTTCTGCTGCTGAGCGTTAACATTCTGTTTACCCTGTGCAGCATTCTTCTGGCTCTTAGAGTCATTCATCTTAGGCTGCTGTGTTTTTTGCTGATTCTCTTGTTTCATCTCTTGTTTTTGGTGAGAGCCCTGATGTGGTCTCTGATCTTGTTTTGGCTCAGCCTTATGAGCTTCTTTCACTGGCGCAGGACTGACGGCAGCAGTCTCGTGCTTAGGTGCCTCTGACTTATTCGTAGCAGCAGACTTAGCAGACTTTCCCTTGCCGATGCTATTCAAGTCAATCTTACCCAGCGGTTTAAACTGCTGTTTGCTTGACTCCAACAAGCTCTCGGCGCGATGGTCGTTCTGCTCTGGCGCACGTTTCTTGTCCTTGGTCTTCTTGGTGATGAGTTTCTCGGCTTGGTCACGAACCTCCTTATCTTGGCTGAAAGCATCATTCAATGCCTTATATTGTTGATCGCTGAGTTTGAAGCTCGGTTCTGCCTTGACCTCTCCCAGGTTTTTTCTTTTTTCTAGGAATTCAACTGCCGTCTGAAGTCCTATGTTCAATTCACGTAGTGCTTTATTTAATCTGATGCTCATATATTATTATTTATTCTCCTATTTTT
>DBLF01000001.1:21175-25302 GCA_002297965.1 Candidatus Segatella papionis | reverse complement strand
ATGGCTTCAGCAAGGAGTTCACTGTCAACGTGGTACGCCCAGGTAAGACTGGTGCCGACGAAATCAAGCAGATGATGTCCGACTTCCGTGCCAACCCTCCTAAGGAGTTGGGTGGCAGCAAGGTGGTTACTTGGAAGGACTACCAGAGTCTTGAGGCTAAGCACATCGACGGTAGCGTGGAGAAACTCAACATGCCTACCACAAGCAATGTGCTCCAGTGGTTCTGCGATGACAATACCAAGGTGAGCGTTCGCCCATCAGGTACAGAGCCTAAGATTAAGTTCTATATCGAGGTGAAGGATCCTTCATTCAAATGCGCTGGCTGCTACAACCGTTGCACCAAGGCTGCCGAGGAGAAGATCGAGGCCATCAAGAAGAGCTTGAACTTGGATTAATGACAATATCAATCCAGGAGTTTGAACTTGGATTAAGAAAAATATAAGCGCACAAAGCCAGTTTTAAATTTTTATATTTAATTGTGCGTTTTCGGCGAGAAAGCATCCTGCTTTCTCGCCTTTTTAATGGAATGCAAAGAAAAACCGCAATAAGTTTTGAGTTTTCCGTTTTTTATTTGTAATTTTGCAGCCGATAGAAGAAATTAGGAATAGATTACGAATCTTTAAACTCAAGATTTATGAATAAGTCAAGATTGATGGGTAAGTTGAAATTTCGATACGGTCTGCTAGGGGTGCTGCTGTTGCCAGCTCAGTGGGGTAGTGCCCAGAATTATAGCATAGGCAACATTGGCTTGCTGTGTTCGCCCGATACACTTCGGGGCTTGCAGGTGGGCTTGTTCACCAGTGTGGCGAAGCAGCAGATGCGTGGCGTGAGCATTGCGGGCATCATCGGTGCGTCGGGTGCAGATATGCGTGGCGTGCAAATATCGGGCGTGTCCAATGTGGTTCGCTCGGGTAATGGTGTGCAGTTGTCTCTCTTCAACAATGTTTCGGGTTCTTCCTTCAGGGGCATTCAGTTTAGCGGCATCTCCAATATATCCATGGGCATGAAGCGAGGCATCCAGGTTTCCACCGCCAATATCAGCTCTTCCTCTATGCGAGGCTTGCAACTGGGCGGCTACAACTATGCCGATACCCTCAGCGGTTCGCAGGTAGGCATCTTCAATGTCTGCGTCAGTCATCCCCGAGGTGTGCAGATTGGAATTATCAACTATAGTCGTGATACCGTTGCTCACAAGATAGGACTGGTGAATGTGAATCCCCATACTCGCATCGACTTCATGGCGTATGGCGGTTCGGCTACCAAGGGAAACTTTGCCGTTCGTTTCCGCAATCGCAGCACCTATAATATAATAGGTATAGGAACCCACTATTTCGGATTGGACGAGCGCTTCTCGGGTGCTTTGTTCTATCGCATAGGCCAGTACTTCCAACTTTCGCCTAAGTTCTCCCTCAGTGGCGACTTAGGTTATTACCATGTGGAATCGTTCGAGGAACATTCTCAAGACAAGCCAGAGCGACTTTATTCACTGCAGGCACGCATCAATGCCGATTATCAACTCGGAAAATATGCCAGTGCCTTCGCCTCGGTGGGTTATGGCGACACCCGCTATTACAAAGGTGGTCGCTATCGCCAGCGTGCCATCGTGGAAGCAGGATTGGCTTTCCGCCTACAGCGCAACCAGCATTGGGTAGCTCCAGCCAGCAAGAAAAAGGAGGATTTCGACATGAAGGCATGGAAGGAGGGAACCATCTTTGCCTTCGACGACCCGGAGCGACAGAAGAAGCATCCTTGGAATGCTGCCTTGGAGGCCTTCGCCATCAATGTGGGCGTGCAGTGCTTCGACCAGTTTGTGATGAACGAGGATTTCGCCAAGATTTCCCTGCATAGCATCCATAACAACCTCAAGACAGGATTCGTGTGGGACAACGACCAGTTCTCCACCAATCTTTTCGCCCATCCTTACCATGGCGGTCTTTACTTCAATTCCGCCCGAACCCATGGCTTGAACTTCTGGGAGTCGGCACCTTACTCTTTCTGTGGTAGTCTGATGTGGGAGACCACCTGCGAGATAGAACCACCAGCCATCAACGATTTGATGGCAACTACCTTCGGCGGTATCTGTATCGGTGAGGTAACTTATCGCATCAGCAATCTCGTCTATGACGACCGCCTGACGGGCTTCCCTCGTTTCTGGCGAGAGTTTCTAGGTACCCTCATCTGTCCTATCAAGGGGTTGAACCGTATCTTGAGCGGTGATGCCTGGCGGGTGCGTGGCAGGTACTACAAGTATCACGACTACCAGCGTAGCCCTATAGAGTTTGCTGCCTCGGCAGGTTATCGCTATCTTGCCGACAATGGCTCGCTCTTCCGTGGCGAGGGCAACCCATATATCCGTTTCAACCTGGCTTACGGCGACCCATTCGACAGGGAGACCAACAAGCCATACGATTACTTCACGGCCGATGTAACCTTCGGATTGAGCAGCAACCAGCCGCTCATCACGGGCATCCACCTCTTGGGTAGGCTCTGGAGTGTGCCGATGCAGGTGAGCAAGGATGCCGAGGTGGAGTTTGGTATCTTCCAGCACTTCAACTACTACGACTCGCAGCCCGTGAAGGATGGCACCAACCTTGTGCCTTATCGCATCTCCGAGGCGGCTTCCGTAGGTCCCGGTATCATCTGGCGTTTCCCTCAGGTGGGCAATCTATCCAAGCTGGAGCAGCGCATCTTTGTGGATGGCATCTTGCTGGGGGGTAGCTTGAGCGACTATTACCACGTGATAGACCGCGACTACAATATGGGCAGTGGCTACAGCGTGAAGGCTAACAGCCTGATGGAGTTTGGTAAGATAGCCAGTTTCTCCATCGGAGCCGACTATTACCGCATCTTCACTTGGAAGGGATACACCGACCAAGACTTGGAAGATGACGATCCGCTCTATCTCAATGCGCAGGGCGACAAGGGCAATGCCTCCTTGTTGGTGCTCAACGCCCGCTTTGGCCTTGCTCTCTCCAGCAGTCTGCACATCGACCTGAACGTCTCCAACTATTGGCGAGAGACTTATTATAAGTACCACGACAATGTGACATCCAGGACCTTCGACTTCAGTCTGGGCTTGCAGTATAAGATATAAAAGCAGGGCAGTATAAGATATAGAGTAGGGCAGTATAAGATATAAAAGCAGGGTAGTATGAAAAATGCACCGCCTATGTAATAAAAATCGGGGAATATCTTGCATATTCTCTGATTTTTTTTTATCTTTGCACCCATATTTTTAACTTTAACACAGAAACAGATACTCTTATGGGAGGCATTTTCGGAACGATTTCCAAGAAAAGCTGTGTCGCAGACCTTTTCTACGGCACCGACTACAACTCACATCTCGGCACTCGCCGAGGCGGTTTGGCAACCTACAGCGAGGACAAGGGCTTTGTGCGCTCTATCCACAACCTCGAAAGCTCTTACTTCCGAACGAAGTTCGAACCTACGCTCGACCGTTTTGAGGGAGCTACTTCGGGCATCGGTGTTATCAGCGATACTGACGCTCAGCCACTTATCATGAATTCTCATCTTGGGCGCTTTGCCATTTGCACGGTGGCCAAGATAGTAAACAAGGAAGAACTTACTCAGCACTTGCTCGAAAAGAACATGCACTTTGCCGAGATGTCGTCGGGCAGTACCAATCCTACCGAGTTGGTGGCATTGCTCATCATCCAGGGCAAGACTTTCAAGGAGGGTATCGAGAATGTCTATCATCACATCAAGGGTTCTTGCACCATGATGATTCTTACCGAGGATGGCATCATCTGCGCCCGAGACAGTTGGGGACGCACGCCACTCATCATCGGCAAGAAGGAGGGGGCGCACGCTGCCAGCAGCGAGACTACTTCTTTCCCTAACCTCGACTACGAGACTGAATATGAGGTAGGACCGGGAGAAATCGTAAAGATGACGGCCGATGGCATTGAGCAGCTTCGTCCTGCCAACAAGAAGATGCAGGTGTGCTCTTTCCTCTGGGTATATTATGGATTCCCTACTTCTACCTACGAGGGCAGAAACGTAGAGGAAGTGAGATTCAAGAATGGTTGCAATCTTGCCAAGACCGACGATGTGGAGGTGGATTGCTGCAGCGGAATCCCAGACTCGGGTACGGGCATGGCGATGGG
>DBLF01000001.1:13304-20968 GCA_002297965.1 Candidatus Segatella papionis | reverse complement strand
GGCTTGAAAGAGTGTCACATGCGCATTGCCTGTCCACCATTGGTCTATGCTTGTCCGTTCATCAACTTCACTTCTTCTAAGAGTGCTATGGAGCTGATTACCCGTCGCATCATCGAGAAGTTCGAGGGCGATGCCAATAAGAATCTCGACAAGTATGCCACCACCGATTCACCCGAATACAAGAGGATGGTGGATGAGATAGCCCGCCAACTGGGTTTGACTACGTTGAAATTCAATACCATCGAGCAGCTCGTGGAGGCGATAGGTTTGCCTAAGTGTCAGGTCTGTACCCATTGCTTCGATGGCAGCAGCGAATACACGCTCAGCGAGTTAGCCGATCAAGATTAATACCCATTCGTCTCACGGATTTCACGTTATTCCCACGTGGGCTACAAGCGGAAGTTTGTGGTGCAGATTTTTTGTCGGCCTCGCTGCTCGTGGCATCGGGGGTGTGAATCAAGTCGCTGGACGGCCTCTTCGGGGTGTATGATGGGCAGGCGTGGTTTGTCATGCCTTTCACGGTGCTCATAAATAATAAAAAAATCTCGCCTCGGAGATTCTAAAAAGGAATCTTTGGGGCGGGACTTTTTTGTTTTATGTCGCTTATAGCATGCTATAAGTATGCAGGGATATTTACAATAGCTTGGCGAATGCCTCGGCTATCTTGCCTGTATATACTGCCATCTGGGTGATGGGCTGGTAGTTGAAGTCCTGAAACTTGAGGAGCTGCGCAGCCACAAACTGATGGTCGGCTGAGATGCATGCTTGCAACTTCACGTTGCCCATCGGTATGGCGGAAACGGGAAACTTATCGATGGCTGCCTCTACCTCGCTAGGGTCTAAGGCAAATATCTGTTCCAACTTCTTGCCATCCTCTACGGAGTATTCCTTCTCCTTTACCTGAATCACACTGTGGGTGGGCTGATAGATGAGCTTGATGCTCCAACCCAAGAATCCTTTCTTTACTTCTACATTGTCGAGTGCCATTACCTCTGCACCCATTTCGATATGATTGATTTTAGCCATATTGTTTGAATCCTTATTCTTTTTCTGTCTATATAATATAATGAAACTGTTTTTTTAAATAATGAAATAATATAATGAAACTGTTTTTTTAAATAATGAAACAATATAATGAAACTGTTTTTTAAAATAATGAAACTGTTTTTTATTTGTTTTTCTTAGGGGTGTGATAGGGCTTATCGCATAAGCCAAGCCTATACGATATCACCTTATTATATAAAAGAGAAGAATAAAGTGCTAACAACGGAGATGCCGCAGACAAATGATATAGTATTTGCTGGCGACATCAAAGTGAATGGGAGCAGTCTCCTTGCGGAATGGCTCCACACCACCAGTGAGGGTAGATAAAAGGGATGATAAAAATCGGGTTCTATTAAAAAGCAATCTACTTGCGGAACCATTGCCGCCGTGGATGTTGCCGCTAGGCAATAAACGCTGTGGGCGGTTGCTGCAAACACGATGGGCAAGCTGGGAGGCATCCTCCAACTGGGCAGCTTGCTTCTGCTGCTTGCCATCTAGAAAAGATACTTGTTCCTTGTTGTCTTGACAAGAGGCTTGATGTTTCCAGTTCTGACAAGAGGCTTGGTGTTCCCAGTTCTGACAAGAAGTTTGATGCTTTAAGTCTTGGCAAGAAATAGAGGCAGCCGATACCTCTCCATAGCCTGGGAAAACCATGGACATCAAAAAAATGATGTATAGTATCAACTGCCTCATATCTTTCATTATTTATTATTTGTTGGAGCTGAAGAAAATCTTTTGGCTCCTACGTATTTTATTAATAGACTCCTATTTTTTATTAATAGGCTCTTATTTTATTAATAGCTTCTTGCGATGATGACGCGGGCTACGGCTGGCTTGCCGCTTACCATATCGACACCTGGAGTCTGCTCGTAAGCGAAAGGCACGCAACGGATGGTGGCCTGTGTCTCCTCCTTGATTTTCGCCTCGGTCTCGGCTGTACCGTCCCAGTGGCAGAGGAAGAAACCGCCGTCCTTCACACGCTCCTTGAACTCCTCATAGTTGTCGCACTCATAGACGTGAGCGTCACGATAAGCACGAGCCTTCTCGAAGATGTTCTTCTGGATGTCTTCCAACATCGCCTGTACACGCTCCACGATGCCGTCGAAGCTTACGTTCTCCTTCTCCAAGGTGTCGCGGCGCATCACCTCAATGGTGTTGTTCTCCAAGTCACGACCACCCATGGCGAGACGCACTGGTACACCCTTCAACTCATAGTCGGCAAACTTGAAGCCTGGACGCTTGGCTGTGTTGTCGTCGTATTTCACGCTGATGCCAAGCTCCTGGAACTTGTCGATGACTGGCTGCAACTTGGCTGTAATCTGAGCCAACTGCTCCTCGCCCTTGTTGATAGGGATGATGACTACCTGGATAGGAGCCAACTTTGGAGGCAAGACGAGACCATTGTCGTCGCTGTGAACCATGATGAGGGCACCCATCAATCGAGTAGAGACACCCCAAGAAGTAGCCCATACATACTCTGGCTTGTTCTCCTTGTTAAGATAGGTAACGTCGAAGCTCTTGGCAAAGTTCTGACCCAGGAAGTGGGAAGTACCACTCTGCAAGGCCTTGCCATCCTGCATCATTGCCTCGATAGTGTAGGTGTTGAGGGCGCCGGCGAAACGCTCAGTCTCACTCTTCACACCTTGGAGCACAGGAACGCCCATGTAGTTCTCAGCGAAGTCGGCATATACCTTCAGCATCTCCTGAGCCTTAGCCTCTGCCTCCTCCTTGGTGGCGTGGGCTGTGTGACCCTCCTGCCAAAGGAACTCTGATGTGCGGAGGAAAGGACGGGTACGCATCTCCCAACGCATCACGTTGCACCACTGGTTGCAAAGGATAGGGAGGTCGCGCCAAGAGTGAATCCAGTTCTTGTATGTATTCCAGATGATGGTCTCTGATGTAGGGCGGATAATCAGCTCCTCGTCGAGCTTGGCGTTAGGGTCAACCTCCACTTCCTTGCCGTCCTCTGTGGAACGGAGGCGATAGTGGGTAACCACGGCACACTCCTTGGCGAAACCTGCCACGTGCTCTGCCTCACGAGAGAAGAAACTCTTCGGGATGAGGAGAGGGAAGTATGCATTCTGTACACCTGTCTTCTTAAACATCTTGTCGAGCTGCTGCTGCATCTTCTCCCAGATGGCGTAGCCGTATGGTTTGATGATCATACAACCACGAACTGGTGACAACTCTGCGAGGTCTGCCTTTACCACCAAGTCGTTGTACCACTGACTGTAGTTGTCAGCGCGCTTGGTCAAATTCTTAAGTTCTTTAGCCATATTGCTTAATAATGTATGTTTTTAATTTTTATTCTTCTATATATAAATATGTGTAATGGGAAAATCCTTGCTAGTTTCTCTTTCAGAACTTCCCTTTTAGGGATTTTTCCTCGCAAAATAGGAAATTTCCCTTCGTTATTTGTGCAATTAGCATTAATTTTGCTGCAAAATTACAAAAAAATATTAGAAAACTCTCTATATTGGAGAAAAAAGACGTATCTTTGCAATTAAATAACAAAAAATAGGAGAAATATAGTATGAAAAAGATGAATTTAACTGCTGTAGCGCTCTCTGCGTTGCTCGTTTTGGGAAGTTGTGGAACAAGCCAGAAGACTGGTACTGCCGTAGGCGCTGGTTCGGGTGCTGCACTGGGTGCCCTCGTGGGTGGTTTGCTCAACAATAGCCATCGTGGCACTGGCGCTGCTGTAGGTGCTGCCATCGGTGCTGCTGTGGGCGGTACTGCTGGTAACTTGATTGGCAAGCACATGGATAAGGTGAAGGCTCAGGCTGAGGCTGTGAAGAATGCACAGGTAGAGACCGTGACCGATGCCAACGGCTTGGCTGCCGTAAAGGTGACTTTCGATTCAGGTATCCTTTTCCAGACCAATAAATATGACCTCAACGCTAACGCCAAGAACGATTTGGCGAAGTTCGCCCAGGTATTGAAGAACAATACTGATTGCGAGGTTTCTATCCAGGGTTACACCGACAATACGGGTAACGACGGCATCAACTTGCCTTTGAGCGAGAACCGTGCAAAGTCTGTATATAACTATTTGTCTTCTTGCGGTGTATCTGCTGGTCAGGTGAAAGCTGTTCAGGGTCTTGGCTCTACTAACCCTGTGGCAGACAACTCTACTGCCGCTGGTCGTCAGGCTAACCGTCGTGTGGAGGTTTATCTTTATGCTTCACAGGCAATGGTTGATGCTGCCAACAATGGTACTTTGAAGTAATTATACTTATAGTTGGAGTTGTAGAAAAGTAATAAAACTTATTAGTGTTTGATTTTCAATCTATGATTGTGAAGAAAATCAGAAATATCGTAAAATGGGTGGTGGTGCTGTTTTTCAGTACCACCATTCTTGCTGTAGTAGCCTATCGTTTCATCCCAGTGTATCTCACTCCCCTGATGATTATCCGATGCTTCCAGCAAGTAGCTGATGGAGAAAGCATTACATTGCATCATCATTGGGTTTCGATGGATAAGATTTCTCCCCACATGCCCGTGGCGGTGATGGCGAGCGAGGATGCCCGGTTCCTGAAGCACCATGGCTTCGACTTCAATGCCATCGAGAGCGCGGCGAAGAACAATGCCCGTGGTGGCAAGGTGCATGGAGCCAGTACCATCAGTCAGCAGACTGCCAAGAACGTGTTCCTCTGGCCGGGTCGCTCGTGGACTCGCAAGGGATTCGAGGTGTATTTCACCTTCCTCATCGAGCTGATGTGGAGCAAGCAGCGCATCATGGAGGTCTATCTCAACAGTATCGAGATGGGGCCTGGTATCTATGGCGTGGATGCTGTGGCGGAATATCACTTCAACAAGGAGGCGAAGGACCTCTTCCGTGATGAGTGTGCCCTCATCGCCGCCACACTTCCTAATCCAAGGAAGTTCAGTTCGCTTCATCCTAGTGCTTATATGAGAAAGCGTCAGCGTCAGATAGAGCATCAGATGAAGTTCATCCCAGCTTTCCCTCGTGAAGGTGAGGATTACGACCCTAATACTGCCGTGGGAGGATATAGGGGAAAATGACTTTTTAATGTTAAATGTTAAGTGTTAAATGTTAAGTTGTTCCAACCTTTTGCTTGGTGGGATGGTGCATGTGCTTCATTTGACATTTAACATTCAACACTTAACATTGAATTAAATAATGGATTTACTGAAAGACTTGAACGACTCGCAGCGCAAGGCTGTGGAATATATCGACGGACCTTCGCTGGTGATTGCCGGAGCTGGCTCGGGTAAGACGCGTGTGCTCACCTATAAGATAGCTTATCTCCTGAGCCAAGGCATGAAGCCGTGGAGCATCATGGCACTCACTTTTACCAACAAGGCGGCGAGGGAGATGAAGGAGCGTATCGGACGATTGGTGGGCGAGGACCTTGCCCAGCATCTCTACATGGGTACTTTTCATAGCATTTTCTCTCGCATTCTGAGAGCCGAGGCGGAACATATCGGTTTCAACAACAATTTCACCATCTATGATGAAACCGACTCCCGTTCGCTAATCAAGGCGATAGTCAAGGAGTTGGGGCTGGATGACAAGATTTATAAGCCTGCCGCCGTACATAGCAAGATTTCGATGGCGAAGAACAACTTGGTGAGTGCAGCCGCTTACGAGAGCGACCCTGCCATCCTGGAGCAAAACAAGCGTGCGCAGATGCCCCAGTTGGGTAAAATCTTCACAGCCTATGTGCAGCGATGCAAGCAAGCCAATGCCATGGACTTCGACGACCTCCTTACGCTTACCTATCAACTCTTTAAGGAGCATGAGGAGATTCGCAGAAAGTATGCCGAACGCTTCGACTATATTCTTGTGGATGAGTATCAGGATACCAACCATGTGCAGATGAGCATCGTGATGCAACTCTGCAAGGAGAAACTGCGTGTGTGCGCCGTGGGTGATGACTCGCAGAGCATCTATAGCTTCCGAGGTGCCAACATCGACAATATCTTGAATTACCAGAGGCAGTTGCCAGGCACGAAACTCTTCAAGCTGGAGCAGAACTATCGCTCTACCCAGACCATTGTGGAGGCAGCGAATAGCTTGATAAGGCACAACAACAACCAGATTCCGAAGCAGGTGTTCAGCGAGAATGCCAAGGGCGAAAAGATTCAATACGAGCCAGCCTACAGCGATAAGGAGGAGGCTCTGATTGTGGCGAAAGACATCAAGCGCATCAAGCGACAGGACGACTGTGGTTATGATGATTTCGCCATTCTCTATCGCACCAATGCCCAGAGCCGTAGCTTCGAGGAGGAGTTTCGCAAACAGGGCATTCCTTATCGTATCTATGGTGGACTCAGCTTTTATCAGCGCAAGGAAATCAAGGACATCATCGCTTACTTCCGACTCGTAGCCAATCCCGACGACGAGGAGGCCATCAAGCGTATCATCAATTATCCAGCCCGAGGCATCGGCGCTACTACGGTGAACAAAATTGCCGATTGCGCCCATCGCAACCAGGTGAGTTTCTGGGAGGTGATAGGAGAGCCTGAGCATTGGGGACTGAATGTGAACAAGGGCACATTGACGAAGTTGGATAATTTCCGACTGCTGATTAGTTCGTTCATCGACCGTTCGCATAAGCTCGATGTCTATGAACTGGGCGATGCCATCATCAAGGAAAGTAAAATCAGTGAGGATATCATGTCGGGCAAGAATGCCGACGACTTGGCTCGACAGGAAAACTTGGAGGAATTCTTGGGTGGTATGCAGACTTTCGTGGCGGAGCGACAAGAGGAGGGGAGAGAGGATGAGGCTTTCCTTTCGGATTTCCTTCAGGATGTGGCTTTGCTTACCGATGCGGATAGCGAGGGAGATAAGGATGAGCCACGTGTGTCGTTGATGACAGTTCATGCGGCGAAAGGCTTGGAGTTTGCCACTGTTTTCGTGGTAGGGCTAGAGGAAAATATCTTCCCGAGTCCTATCTCAGCCTCGTCGGTTAGGGAATTGGAGGAAGAGCGCCGTCTGCTCTATGTGGCGATAACTCGTGCCGAGAAACATTGCATCCTGACCAACGCCAAGAACCGTTTCCGTTATGGAAGGATGGAGTTCGACAATCCTAGTAGATTCATCGACGAGATAGACCCAAGCTTGGTAGAGGGAGGGGAAGAGTCCGGTTCAGATGGGGGCTACGGTGGTCGTATGCCTTGGGATAGACCTGTGGCAACGCAGTTTATGGCAGATCCGAAACCTTCTTATACTTCTTCTCGTAAGCCGAAGGGCTTTAAGTCTGTCAAGGCTATGAATGCGGCGCAGAGAATAATAGGTAAGACTTCTTCGTCTTCTTCTGTGTTTTCGTCTGCATCTGCATCTTCTTCAGCTGTCTCTTCGACTCAGCATCGTTCTTCTGCTTCATCATCCGCTTCTTCCTCTTCTCTTCGTGAGGGAAGCAAGATAGAGCATTTGCGTTTTGGCATCGGAACAGTACTTAAAATAGAGGGAACGGGCGAGAACGCCAAGGCTACGGTGGAGTTCCAAAATTTAGGAACCAAGCAGTTGTTGCTGAAGTTTGCTAAGTTTAAGATAATAGGATGATAGGGGTGATTGGCTTCTCTCTAGAAAGGAGTTTTATGGGCTTTGCTTTCAAAAAAGAATCCCAGCTGAGGAATATTCCTCAGCT
>DBLF01000001.1:4056-13277 GCA_002297965.1 Candidatus Segatella papionis | reverse complement strand
TCTATTGTATTTTCTTTTTCGCTTTTATAATTTCAATTTTTACAAAGCTTCATCGTCTGGGCGTTGAACAGCGGGCTTTTTCAACTTAGGCAAGTGTTTCTTGCGTCTGAGCCATGCAGCCTTGCGCTGTTCGTAGTCTTCGCGATGTCTTTCCAAGAAATTGTCAGCCATAGTAGTCTTTCCTTTTTAATCGTAGTCTTCTCTTTTTAATAGGGTCTTCCCTTTTTATTGTTTGAACTTACTGTAGATGACTTTTATCTGAACTGGTCCCGAAGCCACTCGTTTGCCATTCTTGGTGGTATAGTCGGCGGTGGCATCGTCTGTACCTTTTATCAGTCGGGTAGAGGCGAGCGTCATGTCGTGATTGATTTTCGTAATCACGGTAGAGCTGTTCTGCGTACTCGTGGTCAGTGTTACTGGCACCAATACCACCTTGTTCCAGTTGTCGCTCTTGCCTTTGTTCTTATACATCGTGGTAATCAAGTTACTGATGTTGTAGAATGTGTAGGCATTCTTTACGCCCGTAGAACTTTGGTTGTATGTAGCCGTATAAGAAGTACGGTTGTCCGTCAGCTTGCTATTCTCGAAGAAAGCGTTCAGGCTGTCGGCTTGTACCATCAGGATGGTGGTAGGCACACTGAACTGATAGTCGTTGTTGTTATCTACATTGTTCATTCTTGGGAAAGTAACAGTAGCTGTGTTGAGCGTATCATTCTCATGTCCCTTCATGATGTCCTCTACAGGCAGAGTTACCTCTGTGAAGATGCCGGCAGGCGACTTGAGATAAGTGCAGGTCTCATCTTTTGCCAACTTCGCCATGGTCTGTTCATCGTTGTTGATTTTGTTGAGCTGGAGCACTTCCTCCGTACCGTCAAATCGGTTGTAGTTGAGACCGCTCACGATACTGTCGTTGCCCGTGGAGCTTTTCACCGTCTTCTGCAACTTGTAGTAGAATTGCAACTCGGTGTTCCATACGTTGGCTACGTTTCCGATGCCTCCCGTTTGCTTGATGTAGAAGCCCGGACAAACCTTGTTGAGAAACAGGTTGTTGCTCTTGAAGTATTCCGGGTGCTCCACGAAGGTATTCATGATATACGAGCCGTAGTTGTTGTAAGTCTTTCCGTCCTTTGCGGTATAAGGCTTGTTCAAGTAAATCTTGAACGCCATGTTGGTGGTGTTCAAGTTGTAGGTTGCGCTGGCATGGCGATTGTCCTCGCTTACCCATCCTCCCTTGAAGGCATCGTAATCAGAGTAATATTCCTGGTCCTCGCTCATCGGTTTGCTCATCTCGTAGGCGGTAACCTTCATTGGGGCGAGGGTGTCGCCATAATATGTCTGGTAAGAAACCAAGAGGTAGCAAGAGTCAGCCTCGATTTTACCGTTGTGAGCGTTGCGAATATACTCCAAAGTGTCGAGTGAAAAGGATGACAACACACCCAGCTGGGTCATATAGTCGCCCGATACGTAGGTTCCCGTCTCAGGGTCTTTCACCTTGCCAATCATACCCGTGTTGTTTCGGCTCAATACTGGACCTGACACAATGGAGCGAGTGGTGACGTTGAACACCTGGTCTTGTATGGATATGTTATCTACGTTGTTTGTGATGGAAGAGCCGATGGTATCGGTGGTGTCATCACAGGCAGCGAAAGCCATCGCTGCTATCATTAACGCTGCGAATAATCTTAATATTTTCATTTAATCTTGAAGTGTTTCTAATACTTAAGCTTAGAAAGTAACTGAAGCTTATCGCCCTCAGGGCAGCCTTCTTGTTTCGACAAGGCCAGCCCTCTTTATTCGTCAGGGCAGACCTCGTTGATGAATGTCTTGTAAGCGTCAGAGAAGTCTTCGCCAGGATAGAGGAGCACAGGCTTGTTCTTCTCCTTGGCGTAGTCGAGGAGCACGGCGCTTGCGTCCTTTTCGCTCTCGATGACACCGTCGCTATAGTCGATGGCCATCTTGCCCAATTCCGTGAAGTCGAAGTCGTCCTTATAGTCTGTGAGAAGCTCCTGCTTGGCATCGCGGAACTCCACGCAACGCTTGAAGTGGTCGCCCAGGTTTCCCTTCAGCTCGTTGGTATAGAGCGAGAGGATGACCTTCGAGTTGGCGAAGGATGGCTCGTCTGCGTATGCGGTCTTGATATAGAAAGGTACCACTGCGCTTACCCAGCCCTGGCATACGATGACATCAGGTTGCCAGCGAAGTTTCTTCACGGTCTCCAATACGCCGCGTGCGAAGAAGATGGCACGCTCTCCGTTGTCGGTATATTCCACTCCCTTCTCGTCGGCAGCCATCTGTCGGCGGTTGAAGTAGTCTTCATTGTCGATGAAGTAAATCTGTTGACGTGTTGTCGGTATCGATGCAACCTTGATGATCAGCGGATGGTCGGTGTCATCGATGATCAGGTTCATACCAGACAGGCGAATGACCTCGTGCAACTGTCCGCGACGCTCATTGATGGTGCCCCATTTAGGCATAAAGGTGCGAATCTCAAAACCAGCTTCCTGCATCTTCTGAGGTAGTTCGCGTCCCATGATAGACATGTGGGTCTCGGCTACGTATGGGTCGATCTCCTGATTGATAAATAATACTTTCTTTGCCATAAAATTTAAATTTTATTCTTACGAATTACGTGCAAAGGTACAAAAAAATATTCAAATAGGGGCATTTTCTTACCGAAATTCAATAATTTCCGCAATTATTCGCATATTTTTAGGATTTTTCTTTCTTATTTCAGAAAAAAGTTGTTATTTTGCACCCCGATAACAGATTAAGAAGATGAAAGTATTCAATAAGATTGTTGACCTCCAGAACGAACTTTTCGAGCGTCGCTTGGAGGGAAAGGAAATCGGCCTTGTGCCAACTATGGGTGCGCTCCATGAGGGTCATGCCTCATTGGTGAAGCGCAGTGTAAAGGAAAATGGGGTTACAGTGGTATCCGTTTTCTTGAATCCTACTCAGTTTAACGACAAGGGTGACTTGGAGCGCTATCCTCGTACACTCGAAGCCGACTGCAAGCTCGTGGAAGCTTGCGGTGCCGACTATGTTTTTGCGCCTAGTGTCAAGGAGATGTATCCTACGCCAGACACTCGCCACTTTGAGTTCCCACCGGTAAGTACCGTGATGGAGGGTGCCAAGCGCCCGGGACATTTCAATGGCGTTTGTCAGGTGGTGAGCCTCTTGTTCTATATCGTGAAGCCAGACCGTGCTTACTTCGGCGAGAAAGACTGGCAGCAGATAGCTGTCATCAAGCAGCTCGTGAAGTATATCAACTGCAAGGTGAAGATTGTGGAGTGTCCTATCGTGCGTGACGCTGATGGTTTGGCGAAGAGCAGCCGCAACACCTTGTTGGCTCCTGATGAGCGTGCCATCGCCCCTAACATCTACAAGGCATTGAAGGAGAGCTTGGAGTATGCCAAGACTCATACCGTCAAGGAAACCCACGACAAGGTGGTGAACGACATCAACGCTGTCGATGGCTTGGAAGTGGAGTATTTCGAAATTGTGGATGGCGATACCTTGCAGGACGTAGCCTCATGGGAAGACAGCCCTTATGTGGTAGGTTGCATCACCGTGTATTGCGGCAAGACTCCTATCCGTCTCATCGACCATATCAAGTATAAAGGATAAAAGAAATAGAATTATGCAGATTGAAGTATTGAAGAGTAAGCTCCATTGTGTTACCGTGACCGAGGCAAACCTTAACTACATGGGCAGCATCACCATCGACGAGGACTTGATGGATGCCGCTGGCTTGATTGCGGGCGAGAAAGTGCAGATTGTCGATAACAACAATGGCGAGCGCTTGGAAACTTATATTATCAAAGGTGAGCGTGGAAGCGGTTGCATCTGTCTCAACGGTGCGGCGGCTCGCAAGGTGCAGGTGGGCGATACGGTCATCATCATCGCATACGCCTTGATGGACTTCGAGGAGGCGAAGACCTTCCAGCCTACCGTCATTTTCCCTAAAGAAGGAAACAAATTGTAAATCTTTAGATCAATTAAAGCCAAAACGAACGTTCGTTTTGGCTTTAATTCGATTTCATTTGAGGCTTATCCGAAAGGGAGATAGGCCTTATTCCAAATATGGAGTTCTCTATATGGAATCCTTAGGTATTCTATACTTTCTAGATATAGAACTCGCTGGTATCCACTAACCCTGAACGGAAGGCATACTTGATGGCTTCGTGGGCGGAGTTGACACCTATCTTTCTGAAGATGTTCTTGCGATGGGTATTGATGGTGTGGACAGAGGAGAATCGCTCGTTGGCGATTTCCTTCGTTGTCTTGCCTTGCGCTATCGCCTTCAGAATCTCGACCTCGGTCTGGGTAAGGTTGGTCTCCACTTCCTCCTTCTGTCGCTGGTTGAGCAATATTTCCGCAGCGCGTTGCGAGATGAATCGCTCGCCTTCGCTTGCCGAGTGCAGGGCGTTCACGAGGTCGTTGATGGGAGCGTCCTTGAAGAGGATGCTGATGTTGCGACTGCTGTAGTATATCTGGGCGATGAAGTCGGTGGTGAGATCTTCTGAAATCAATATCCATTGCGACTTGGCAAACCTGTCTGCCGTAATCAGTAGGCTGTTGGCGTCATTGAAGTCGAAGAGCGTGTAGTCGAGCAAGATGATGCTCTCGGGATGCTCCTTTAGTTGGATGATCAGCTCGGTCTTGTCATCTGCGATGGTTACTTCGCCCGGCTGTTTTGCCTTGATGACGGACTTCAGTCCAGCGCGCGTCAATTCCTGATTGTCTGCTATAATATAATGTATCATACCTTATTCTTTGAAAAGTGAGACATTACGTAGCGCCCTCCGAAACTCAATACCAATACGATGATGGTGAGCACCACGGCTGCGGCGTAGGCTCTGTTCTGCACATCCTCCTGTGGGGCGCTTAGTTGGAAGAAGACGCTCAGCGGCAGTGTGGCTGCCTGCTGGTTGAGTCCGTGAGGGATGTGGTCGGAGAATCCTGCTGTGAACATCACACCTGCGCAATCGCCTATCGCCCTGCCGATGCTCAGCAAGGTAGCGGTGGCGATGGCTGGAGCTATCTGTCTGAGCACCACGCCGATGGTTTCTATCCTCGTGGCGCCGAGGCTATACGAACTGTCGAGTATCTCCTGCGGAATGGTCTTTGCCACCTCGTCCATCGAACGAATCAATATCGGAACTATAAGTAGGGTTGTGACGAGGATACCGCCGCCAAGTGATGCTCTTATGCCGAGCCATACCATGATGGTGAAGGCGAAGGAGCCATATACGATGCTCGGAATGCCGAAGAGTGTGTCGTAGGCGAGGCGGGCGATGTATCCAAACTTGGAAGTAGGCTTCAGATACACGTTCATATAGAATACCACAGGCAGGGCGATAATCAGACCGAGCAAGGTAGAGCCGCCCACGATGTAGAGGCTTCCCACGATGGCATTGAGAAAACCGCCCTTGCCGCCGAGGTAGAAGCCTCCGCTAGGCAACTGGCTCACCATTTCCCAGGAGAGTACGGGCAGACCACGCTTGAAGATGGTCCAGATGACGCTCACTACGAAGAATGCCACGATTCCTATCGAAGCCAGCATCAAGCCTTTCATTATTTTTTCTTCCAAGTATTTCATAAGCGTATTTCTTTTAACTCTTGATTTGCTTCAGGGCGATTCTCGAACCGAGGTTCAGTATCACGACGACGAAGAAGAGCAGGAATGCAGCGAACATCAATGCGCTTTCGTACATCGGAACGGAGAGCATCTCGCCATAATTGTTGGCGATGAGCGCCGGTATCGGATAGCAAGCGTCGAGCAGGCTTCCCGGCACGATGGCTAGGTTTCCGCAGACCATTAGCACGGCTATCGTCTCGCCGAGTGTGCGGCTCAGGGCCAAGACCACGGCGGCAATCATTCCTGGTCGTGCCTTTCTCAATACCACGTGCTTCACGGTTTGCCATCCCGTGGCTCCCAATGAGAGCGAAGCCTCGCGAAGTTCCTTTGATACGTTGTCGAATATCTCCATGAAGAGGCTCACGAGCAGGGGGATGATCATCACGCTCAGCACGATGCCGCCCGCCAATATCGTATAGCCCGAAGAGGATTCTACGAAAAGGGGTGCCACGTATTTCGAAATCAATGGTACGATGAGCAGCGTGCCCCATACACCGTAGATGACGGAAGGCAGACCTGCGAGAATGTCCAGCAAGGGATAGACGTACTTGCGAATGCTGCGATGGGCGTACTCCGTGAGGTAAATCGCCATGAATAGCGAGATGGGCAGGGCGATGACGATGGCGAGTGCCGTACACCAGAAGGTACCGGCGAGGAACGGAAGAAATCCGAACTGCCCGTCGTTAGGTCGCCAGTTGCTCTCCGTGAGGAGTTCCCACAGGTTGTATTGGCTCAATATCGGCTCCGACTTGATAAACAAGCCCACAGCCATGGCTATCACCAGGAATATGGAGGCGATGGTCAAGAGGAACATCACCTGTCCTGCTATCTTATCTTTTGCTATTCTATAGTTCATACGCTTCTGTTATTTATTTCAGCAAACTAACTCCTAGTCCCAGCAACAGGAATGCCGCTGCTTCCAACACATTGATGATTAAATTCTTCATACGCTTTCCGGTCTTCGTGAACATTTGAATTGACTTTCACTTCGTTCGTCGAACGTTGTTGCTTCGTTCTTCACTCTTCACTTAAATCAGCTTCTCTGGTGTAATCCGCACTCTCTGTGCTCAGGCGATTCCCACCACCATCTGCCGGCACGAATGTCCTCGCCAGGCTTGATGGCCCTTGTACAAGGTTGGCAACCGATGCTAGGGTAGCCCTTGTCTTGCAACTTGTTGTAAGGCACGTGGTGTTGCTTTACATATTGCTCCACGTCTTCCTCGCTCCAGTTGATGAGCGGGTTCACCTTGATGAGGTTGTGGATGTCGTCCCATTCCACCACTTGCATATCCTTTCGGGTGATGCTCTGCTGTTTTCTCAGACCGCAAATCCAGACGTCCAATCCCTGCATCGCACGTTTCAGTGGTTCCAACTTGCGCACTTGGCAGCAGCGATGGCGACTCTCTATCGAGTTGTAGAAGAGGTTGATGCCCTCCTCGCGTACCATCTTCTGTACCGCCTCGTAGTTCGGGAAGAAGACTTCCAGGTTGATGCCATACGTCATGTTGGTCTTGTCGATGAGCTGGTAAGTCTCTGGGAAGAGGCGACCGGTGTCGAGGGTGAAGATGCGGGTCGATTTGTCTGTCTTCACGATGATGTCGGTGAGTGTCTGGTCCTCGATGCTGAGAGAGGAAGAAAGAGCGATGCGCCCTTTGAATGCCTCAAGGAAATAACCGACAATATCCTCGGCAGACGCATCGCTAAATTTCTTGTTGAGTTCAGGAACAAGTTCCTGTAGTTCTTGTATCTTGTTCGGCATAATTTTCTTTTGTTTCTTATATAATATTCATTATTTCAAGCACTGATACTACTACAAATGCAAGATAGACAAGTAAATCGATATTGTTTTGTATTCTCAATAGTGCCATTCGTCCTTCTCCTTTATATTTTTTCTCTATCTTTATCCTATATAAAAGGGTCAGTAAAAAACATAAAGAGGAAATTATAAACCAAAAATATATTCTCATAATGGTAATTATTAATCAGCAAGACACATTGCCATATCTATGGCGAAAAGTCCCCAACCAACATAAGGTATGGCTCTTTTAACGAGTACTTTTCCAATGGCTTTTACTGCGGCTCTTCCTGAAACAAGCCCTCTTACGCCAAGTCCCTCAAGAACGCATCCGCCAATAGAGGTTCTTGTGGTAAGCTGCGTTGTTTCTGCTTTTTGAAGTTCGGCAATAGCTATGGCATAGACAGCGATTCGAGGATCAGAATCATTACTGAAAAACTCTTTATAATCAATGTCGTTAAGCTGAAGAAAATTAATACTTTCTTTTATGAGCAATGGCACTGTTTCTGTTTGGTCTTCATTCACACTTCTTGTTTCTTCTTGTTTCACGATTTCGCCAATTTTACTAATGTAGGCAGGAACACCTTTTATTTCTGTTTTATCAGAAGGTGTCTCAAGGATATTGTCTTCTGTTGAAGAACAACTTATACATACGAAAAAGAATAGTAAAAGCAAAATGCTGTTACTTAGAAAATATAAAATTCTTTTCATTTTTATCTGTCTTAAATTAGTATTATTGACTATAGATTGATTCTATTTTATCAATCCTGCACCCACTGTCTCGTTGGTATCTGGGTCGATGAAGATGAGGCTGCCTGTCACCTTGTTCTCTGTGTATTTGTCGAACACCAATGGGTTGGCGGTGTGGATGGTAATCTCGGCGATGTCGTTCATCTTCAGCTCCGTTACGCCTTCCTCCTTTTCGAGGGTGTTGATGTTGCGGCGATAGTTGATGCTGCGAATCAAGCCCTGGGTCTCGAAGGTAGCCTGACGGATGACGTACTTGTTGCGTACGGCGGCAGGACGCTCGTTGAACCAGCAAACATCCAGTGTGATGTCTTGTTCTATCTGTGGCTGTTTCTCGTCGGCTTTCACCAGGGTGTCGCCACGAGAGATGTCGATGTCGTCGTTCAAGGTCAGGGTGACACTCATCGGAGCGTAAGCCTCATCGAGATGATCCTTCACGAAGTCGATGCTCTTCACGGTGCTCTCGGTACCTGATGGCAACACGCGAATCTTGTCGCCTGGGCGGATGATGCCACCGCTTACTCTTCCGGCATAGCCTCTGTAGTCAGGGAACTGGCTGCTGATAGGGCGGATAACGTACTGCACTGGGAAGCGGAAGAAGTCGCTCACGGTCTTGTGACCCACTGGCACGGTCTCCAAGTAGTTCAGGAGGGTAGGTCCGTCGTACCAAGGAGTCTTGTCGCTCTTGTTCACCACGTTGTCGCCGTCCTTGGCGCTGATAGGGATGAACACCACGTTCTTGATGTCGAGTGATTCTGCCATCTTCTTGTAGTCGGCGATAATCTTGTTATATACATCTTCGCTGAAGTCAACCAAGTCCATCTTGTTGATTGCCACCAAGATGTGAGGGATGCCGAGCAGTGAAGAGATGTAGCTGTGGCGCACGGTCTGCTCCAACACGCCGTGGCGAGCATCGATGAGGATGATGCTGAGGTCGGCGGTGCTGGCACCCGTCACCATGTTGCGTGTATATTGAATGTGTCCCGGAGTATCGGCGATGATAAACTTGCGCTTAGGGGTAGCGAAGTAGCGGTAAGC
>DBLF01000001.1:3711-3936 GCA_002297965.1 Candidatus Segatella papionis | reverse complement strand
GACTTGCTATCATAGAGCAATCGACCAATCAAAGTACTCTTTCCATCGTCCACGCTGCCCGCAGTAGAGAAGCGGAGCAGCTCCATATCTAAATATCCTCTTGTAGATTCCATCTTTTCTTAATGTTAAGTGTTAAATGTTGAATGTTGAATTGGCTTTCGCCTATGAAGGTGTCGAATTCATCACTCTTCACTCTTCGTTCTTCACTTCTCTTTAGAAGTATCC
>DBLF01000001.1:3474-3647 GCA_002297965.1 Candidatus Segatella papionis | reverse complement strand
TCGGTTACACGGGTGGATGCAATCTCGTCGATGATGTCGGCTACGGTTGTCGCCTTCGACTCTGTCAAGCCGGTGCAGGTGATGTCGCCGATGGTACGGCAGCGAACCAACTTCTTGACTACTTCCTCCGTAGGCTTGCGCTTGATGCAAGGCAGGGCGGCTAACCACTGACC
>DBLF01000001.1:0-3381 GCA_002297965.1 Candidatus Segatella papionis | reverse complement strand
ACATCCATCTCGGTCCAGTTGGAGATAGGGAACACACGGAAGTGCTCGCCCATGTTCTTTCTGCCGTTGAAGATATTCCAAAGCTCAGGACGCTGGTTCTTCGGATTCCACTGTCCGAACTCGTCGCGATGACTGAAGAAGCGTTCCTTGGCACGAGCCTTCTCCTCGTCTCTTCGGGCACCACCGATAGCGGCATCAAACTTATATTCCTCCAAGGTGTCGAGCAGGGTAGTGGTCTGGAGTTTGTTGCGAGAAGCGTAGTAGCCAGTCTCCTCCTTCACACGTCCCTTGTCGATGCTCTCCTGTACGCTACCCACGATGAGGTCGGCGCCGAGCTGCTTTACTAGGTCGTCACGATACTGGATGGTCTCCTCGAAGTTGTGACCTGTGTCGATGTGCAACAGTGGGAACGGAATCTTGGCAGGGTAGAAAGCCTTGTAAGCCAAGTAAGTTACCACGATAGAATCCTTGCCACCAGAGAAGAGGATGACGGGACGTTCGAACTGGGCAGCAACCTCACGCAATACGTAGATTGACTCAGCCTCCAATTCCTTGAGATGTTTGATAGTCTTGTTGTCCATATCTATACCTTTTTTTGTTATTTTCTACTTTTGTTTTGGATAGGCGTTTTGATGCCTAAAGATGCCGATAATCTTATTGATTTATCTGGGTGCAAAGGTACTGCGATTTCGTGACGTGGACAATACCACATGGGGTGTAAAAATACTACCATATTGGGAGTAAAGCACATACCATACGTTTGGTATGAAGCGCCCAAACGTATGGTATGTATGATGGTTCCTTATATATAATAAGGTGTAATTACGATATAATTAAGGTGTAATTACTTCTTGAGTAATTCATTCCTCTCAAGGATAAATCTCGATATGGCTGCTGCCGGAGTTGCCATTCTTGATAATCCTGATCTGCGTGGTGATGCGCTCGCTCATTGTGTCGGTGTGGCTGATGACGCCCACCTTCTTGCCTTGCGAGCTTTGCAGCATGGCTAGCGAGTCGATGACCGTGGCGAGGGTGTCGGGGTCGAGTGTTCCGAATCCCTCGTCTATGAAGAGATTCTCGAAGGAGATGTTGCGGGACGATAGTGCCGACAGACCCAAAGCCAGACCGAGGCTCACGATGAAGGTCTCGCCGCCCGATAGGGAGGTGGTGTCTCGGATGTCGTCGGCTCGGTCGTGGTCGATGACTCGGATGCCCAAGGAATGCTTCACCTGCTGCAACTCATAGCGGCTGTTGAACTTCCTGATTTCCTGGTTGGCGTGCTCAATCAGGAAGCTGAGCGTGTAGCACTGGGCTATCTTGCGCAGCGTCTTGCCGTCCGCTCCGATGGCATCGGTGATGGCGGTCCAGTCATCCTTCTTCTGGGTAACGAGTTTCAGGGTCTCAGCCTTGTCGCCTAGCTGCTTGATGGCTTCCTGGTGGTTTTGCAACTTGGCGTTGGCGGCAATCAACTCATTTCGCTGACTTCTCGACTGGATTTCCTGCTGGGCAGCTAATAGCTCGTCGCGACTCTTGGATGGCTGATGAGCCAAATGCTCCTCGTGGGTCTTGACGGCATTCTGATAGAGGGCGGTAGTCGAAGCCACGGCTTTCTCCTTTTCGTCCTTCTCTCGGCGAAGGACGTTCCAGTCTTCGGTGGAGTGGAGCATCTCCGAAATGATGCTTCGGTCGATGATTCTTCCAGATGTGTGATTGTATTCCTCAATCCAATGATTCAGTTCGTCTTCTTTCGCTTGCAAGTTCTCCTTGGTCGTTTTGTTCTGAGCCAACAAAGCTTGGTGCGAGCCTTTCCATTTGGCGAGTTCTGCTTGCTGATGGTTGATGTGCTCGTTCTGAGTATCTACAGCTTTCGTCGCCTCGTCCTTGGCATTCGTGAGTCGCTTCTCGGCGGCATCTGGTTCTTCGCCATTCAGTATCTGCTTGTATTGCGCTTGCAATTCCTCCATTTCTTTTTGGGCTTTCGTCCAAGTCAAGCTAGCGTTCTCGTAAGCCTCTTCCTTGCTCTTTTGCTGTGAAAGAAGGTTCAGCGTAAGAGCCTTTTGCTCAGCCAATTTCTTGTCGCAACTTGAAGCTTTTTCTTGGGCTTTGTTCAGCTTGGCAGTAGCCATGCTTTCATACGCAGCTTCTTCCTTGATAGCCTTGTCCTTGAGCTTTGCCAGTCGTTCCACTTCTTTCTGGATGAGATTAAACTGGCTCAGCTTACTGGTTGCTTCTTTCGCCTTGTTTTCATAGATAGGCAAGAGCGACTCCAGTTCCGCCTTGTCTTTCGGAATCTTCGGATATTGCGCAATGAGCGCCTTCCATTCGCTTTCGTAGTTGGCGATTTCCTTGAGTAGTTTTTCCTGTCGCTGTTGGAGCGAGTGGATTTCACCATCGTTCTGCTTTCTTTCGCCCGAGAGTTTCTTCTCTAGGGTTTGTTGCTGTTTGAGCATGTCTTCCTTAGCATGGAGAAGTTGCGAGAGTTCTGTGGTGGCTTCCTCAAATTGCTTGTTGTCCGTATGGTAAGGGTGGGAGATGCTTCCGCAAAGCGGACAAGGTTTGCCTTCCACGAGGTTGGCGCGATGAATCTCCCATTGTTCGCTCACCATCAAGGTGTAGGATTTCTGCAGTATCTTGGTCTCTTTCTCCAAAGCTTCGATGGTCAACTTGCCCAGCTGCTCATCTATCTCTTGGTTTCTCTTGCCCAAAGTCTTGACCCTTTCCTCGTTCTTCTGCTTTTCCTCTTGGGCAGCATCGAGGTGAGCCACCACCTTGATGGCTTGCTCTACGTCTTGCAGTTTCTTGTCGGCTACCGACTTGTTGGCTTGCAATTCCTCGATGTTCTGTCCGTCAGTCTTTGCCTTTTCCGCCTCCCAAGCCTTCTCGGCGTCTTGTGTCGCTAAGGAGAGCAATTGCTTCTGCTTGGCAATCTCGTCTTGGGTCGTTTGGAGGGCAAGGGCAGCCTTCTTGGTTTCCTCTTCCGATTTCTGAATGTCCAGGGCGTTATCTGCTACCGCTTTCTGGGCGGCTTGTTTTTCTTTCTCAGCCAAGTTGTAAGCCTCTTTCTTTTCGTTCAGAGTTGGAGTCGCCGTTTCTATTTGTGTCTTCAGCTTCCTTGCTTCGGCGATGAGCGGCAAGGTTTTGTCTAGCTGTTCTTGCGCCTTGGTTGCTGCCTCCTTGAAAAGAGCAAGAGCTTTCTCGCTTTCGGCGATGGAAGCCTCCTTGCCTTGGATGGTCGTTGATGATTTCAGAATGTTCTCTTCCTGTTCATTGATGCTTTTTACTAGCCTCTCCAGCTCTTGCAGCAGGTTGACGGCAGGCTGTACTTCATCGTGCAGTTGAAGTCGGAAAATATCAGCTTGCATATTCTTGACGGCATCGACT
>DBLF01000002.1:65777-72186 GCA_002297965.1 Candidatus Segatella papionis | reverse complement strand
TTCCTCCTCCTGTGATTTCCACCTTGGCAAGTACCTTCGAGTTCTTCTCGAAGATGGTGATGTCGGCGTGAGGTTGCTTGCGCTTGGCTGCAATGGCTGCAAAAAATCCTGCTGCACCCCCGCCTATGATAGCGATATGTAGTGTCTGTGTCATGTATGCTACGTTGATGATTAGGGTGCAAAGATAAGATAAAAAGAAGACATGACAAAATAAAAAAAGAATTATTTTGTCATGTCTATCTAAATACACTTATATCACAGTCTGTTCAATTCCTCTTGTGCACTGTTTTCTCCGTGGTAACGTCCTGTTCGCTTATTAAACTTCCATGTAATGGTCAATTTGTAATTCCACAGCTTGTAGTCTTCGGTCTGCGAGAAATCTACTGAGTGTTGGTGAATCTTCTCATGGAAGATGAACTGGTGGAAGAGGTCGGTGGCAGAGATGGCAACTTGCAGTTTGTCTCCTAGGAACGACTTGTTGGCACCAATACTCCAGTTCTGGTCGGGACGAAAGCAGGTTCTGCCATTCTTGCCTCTGTCCTCGAATAAGTAAGACAAGGAGAGTTGGTATCCATGAGGCAAGGTGAAGTAATTGTCAATCGAGGCATCCCACGAAAGACCATTGTAGTTGATGTGTTCGCCTTGGTCATCTACCTTGAAAAGCTGATAAGTCGTGCTAAGGCTGATGTTTGGTCGCCAGATTCCGAAGGTATGTCCCCAGTTGAGATAAGCGAAAAGTCGCTGTTGCTTATCATAGTTTATGAATGTACTGACGTATCTAACAGGTTTATCCTCAGGTACTTCTTGTATGTACATAATGGGGCGGTCGATGTATGTGTATCTCAGCATACCATAGAAATCTTTCCATTGTGCGGAGTAGGTGAGGCGATAGGTATTGTAAGCCTGTAACTTCGGGTTGCTTATCTGATACTGATAGCGAGAGATATAGTAGATGTTGCCACTCAGTTGACTGAACGATGGGCGTGAGGTCGTCGTGCGGAAGTTGAGTGAATGGTGCCATGAAGCCTCGTTGAGACTGATGCTGAACGAAGGGAACCACTGGTCGTAGGTGCAACTCATATTGCTTTTTGCATCGAGCAGATTGGTATAGCGAGAGGTAAGATGCTCGTATCGGATGCCAGCCGACCATGTCAACTTGCCAGCCGAGCCTTGGTATTGTAGGAAAGCGGCAGTCTTGGTGTCGTGGTTCTTGTATTCCGTCGTGCCAAGTTTATCGGAAGAACTGCTGGTGTTTCCCTTTCCATCGGTGAGGCTCCATTCTCCTCCATAGTTGATGGCATGCTGCTTGCCCAAGAGTAGCTTTATGTTGAGTCTTGCACTATAGATGTCATAGTTGGTATGCGAGCTGTTGAGGGTTGTTCGCTTCTCATCGCCTTCCGTTTCGTCGATAGGTTGAGTATCGTTATCCGTATTCTTCACATAGTCGAGATAGAGTTGGGAGGACAGTGATGGAGACCATTTGCCGAGGTGGAAGAGGTTGAAGTGGTTTTGTCGAGAATGTGCCCACTGCTGACTTTCCGCATCAAAGTATTTCATGTCTTCCCCTGGATTGTGATAATATTGGCTTTGCTTCTCGCTTCTGCCACCACTGAGCCACAATCCTTCCCATTGCGCTCCTATCTCATGCTGTTTGCCAAGCAGCCAGTCGAAGTTGATTTCCGAGGCGTTGGCGTATGCCTTGTTCTTGCCCAAGCGATTGGCACCAAAGAGATATTCGCCATCTGTAGCTCTTACAATGGCTTCTTGTGGCTGGTGTACGTTATATCGGTCGTCTTGGTATCCATAGAAACCTGAGATAGAAAACTTCTGGTTGGTATAGCCGAGTGTGATGTCTTCGTTGGTGGTGTTCACTTCGCTCAGTTTGTCGTATGCTTGTACTTTGCCGAAGATTCCCTCGTCTCTTCTTCGCATCACTATCCGCAGTACTGCACCTGTGGTGGCATCGTATTGTGCACCAGGAGTGGTGATGAGTTCGATGTCCTCTATTTGTTTGATGTCGAGGTGCGAGAGTTCGGCGGAGGTCGCCTTCTTATCGTTGAGATAGATGGTCGGTGCGCCCAGTCCGCTGACCTCGAAGGTTCCATCTTGCGATTGCTTTATGCCTGGGATGTGCTTCAGAATGTCTTCCCATGTGGGCTCCTTAGCCAAGGGAGTGTTGCGGACGTGAGTAATCAAGGCACCGTCCTTCATCTTGTACATCGGGCGATGACCTGTCACCGTAACCGCTTGTATGGAATCCTGCCAAGTGGTTAGGAGTGAATCGGCTGTCTGGGTGGAACCGCTCTCTTCCTTTTGAGCCGAAGCCATTGTTGCTGTGGCGAGCATCGCCAGTAATATCGTTTCTTTCTTCATGTCTTATTTGTCAATTTTTGTAATTCGCTTGCAAAGGAACAGCTTTTTTGCCGTAAAATAGAGAATAATCATTACTGAAACATTACGCTGGCGAAATTATCAGGCAATACCTTATTATATATGGGGAAAACTCCGTACCTTTGCATCCAATTAAATGATGAGCATCATGCTTGTCTTTCCCAAAGACTCAAAAACAAGATTGAAAGTATGAACCAGAGAATAAAAAATGTATGGATGTTGACCATCCTCTCCTCCTTCCTGCTGATAGCGCTCCAAGGCTATTGGCTCTACAACACGACCTCTTACTCGATGGGAGAGAGGGAGAAGGAGAATATGGAGAGAGCGGAGAATGCCGTGATTGCTTATTTGCAACATTTGGGTGATTCCGTTCGCAACCAGTCTCATATCGGCTATGTCGTGTCGGGATATTTCAGTGATATCAAAAAGCCGATAACTACGATTTGCTCACCCGAAGGTACTGATACGATAGTGAATGGAGTGGTCATGATGAAGTCTGCCTCCCAAAGGGTGATAGAACAGAGGGACACCTTTGATCTCCGAGAGACTGATGTTCAAAACTCGGACGACTGTCTGAATACTTATGTCACGTTCCAAATGATTCGCTTTGATAGAAATCATTTTGAGCGTTTTATGAAGCAAGCATTGGGCGATGAGTTTGTTGAGGCTCAGATCAAGCAATCTCAAAAGCGACTTTGGGTGACGAGAATCGTTGAACCAACTTCTCTCTTTCATCATGAGATGGTGGTGGAGGTGCCTTTCAATCCTATCGAGTACCAGTCGATGCAAGTAAGGATGAACGTGTCGGTGCAACCGATATTGCGAGGCATGGTGTGGCAAATCATCGGCAGTATAGTTGTTACCCTCCTGCTTCTGCTGAGTTTTGCCTATCTTATCAAAGTGATGCTTCTACAGAAGAAGGTGGATAAGATGAGAGGCGACTTTGTGCATACGATGATTCATGAGTTGAAGCGACCGGTGCAAACCTTGAAGATGTGTGTGTCGGTATTGAATGATGATGTGATTGCTGAGACCGTAAGGGAGGAAAGTGACAATCTGACCGCTTATCTCAACAAACTTCGCGAGGTGATAAGAGCCGAGGAGCATATCCCACTCCATATCTCAGAGTTTGATATTCGCGCTATGCTTTCGCATCTCGCCGATGTATTCCAAAAAAACAAGCAGAAGGAGGTGAATGTTTCGCTCTGCTATCAGCGAAGCTCCGACAAGATGCGAGGTGATAGGGAACAGTTGCAGAATGTGGTCAGCAACCTGTTGGAGAATGCCGTGAAGTATTCTGGCGACATCGTGAATATCTCCATCACTTGCCAAGATACGGCAGAAGGCGAGGTTGCCATCTCGGTATCCGACAATGGCATCGGAATATCGCCCGAAGAACAATCGAAGGTGTGGACGAAATTCTATCGCAGCAACGCCTATCCCAACATGATGCAGCCGGGCATCGGTCTTGGACTGAGTTTCGTGGAAATGATAGTCAAGGCACATGGTGGTAGGAGAACTTTGCAGAGCGAAGTGGGGAAAGGCACCAAGATTACAATCGTAATTCCTCAAAAGAAGGTGGATTTCTCTTAACTGCTTTTTTGTTTTCATCGGCATCTCTCTCAACTTTTGGAAAAATGAACAAGGCAATTCTCATATTTCAGAAAAATGAATAAGACGATAAAGATACTTTTTGCAGACGATGACTTGAAATATTCCATGTTGCTCAAGCGATTCTTGGAGCAACATGGGTATGAGGTGACTTACGCCGGCAATGGCAAGAAGGCCTGGGAGCAGTTCTCGGAAGTGAAGCCCGACTTAGTTCTCCTCGACATCAATATGCCTGAGATGGATGGCTATGAGGTGGCAGAACATATTCGTACCATCGACTCCAAGGTGCTCATCTTCTTCCTTACCGACCGTACGGAGAAGAACGACCGTCTGAAAGGCTTTTCCCTAAAGGCGAACGATTACCTCGCCAAACCTTTCTATCCAGAGGAACTCTTGGCAAGGATTGAGGAGCGATTCGCCTTAAATGTTCAAGAAACCGTAGAAGAGGAGGTCTATCACTTCGGCGAGACCACCTTTACTTATAACAATAATGAACTTCGCACCCGTGCCTCTCGTGTGCTTATCACGAGCCGTCAAGCCGACATTCTTCGATTATTGGCGAAGAACGTAGGACAGGTGGTGAGCAAGGATTTGATACAAGAGACGGTTTGGGGAACAGTCTCTTATGCCAACTCCCTGGCGGTGAATGTACAGATAACATATCTTCGCCATGCTTTGCAGCACGATGCCAGCGTCAAGATTGAGTCGCTGAAAAAGAAAGGTTATCTGTTGAAAGTTCTCTCATAAAATAAGGGCAAACGATTTCATTTATATCGTTTGCCCTTATTGTCTTATTCTACGACATGTGCAAATCCTCGCTTCACTTTTTTCCAATTGGCATAGTAAAGGATGAGCATCAGCACGCCCGTGAATGCCCATGAGACTGGATATACCCAGACGAGATGCAGAAAATCGTTGCAATGAGGAAGGATGGCGAATACCCAAATCATTCGTAATACACAGGTTCCAAAGATGGTGATGAGGGTAGGTGCCATCGACTTGCCCATGCCTCGCATCGCCGAGGCTGAAATCTCATAGCTGGCTGCGATGAATTGGAAAATGAGGGCATTGTGCATCCTGAGCTTTCCAAAAGCCACTACTTGTGGATCGCTCGTGAAGAGACTCAGGAAGAAATCGTCCTGCCAAGTGAAGCCCCAGTTGCAGAGGGCACAGGTCAAGGCTCCCATCCCCATGCAAATCCAGAAGATGCGGTTCACTCGGTCGAGCTTTCCAGCTCCATAGTTCTGACCGATGAAGGTGATGGCGGCTCCATTGAAGGCTCCGATGAAGAAATAACTATAGAACTCGAAGTTGAGGGCGGCTGCCGAACCTGCTATCGCACCGTAGCCATACCCATTGATGGCGGTCTGCACCACAACATTGGAGAAGGAGAACACCATGCCCTGCAATCCGGCTGGCACACCTATCTGGAGCATACGTTTTAATTCCCTCCATTCCACCTTCATCCGCTTAGGATGCAGACGAAGTGGCTCTTTCTCGTGTAGTAGGAGATAGATGATAAGGCTGGCACTCACCGCATTGGCGATGGAGGTGGCGATGGCGACTCCTGCCACACTCATGTGGAAACAGATGACGAACACCAGGTTGAGTATCGTGTTGACGATGCCTGCTGCCACCAATATATAGAGCGGTCGGCGCGTGTCGCCCATGCTTCGGAGTATCGCCGAACCGAAGTCGAATATCATGAAGAATGGGATTCCCAGGAAATAGATGCGAAGATAGGTGACTGCCATGTCGAGCACATCGGCTGGTGTGTTCATTGCAGTGAGGATAGGACGAGCCAATGCCAATCCTATCACCATCAGGAACAATCCGCTGGCGATGGCTGTGATGCCCACGGTGCCTACGGCATCACGGATGCTTCGCTTGTCGTTTTGTCCTATATGGTTGGAGATGATGACGTTGGCTCCCATCGACACACCCATGAAGAGGTTGATGAGGAGACTGATGACTGGCGTGTTGGCTCCCACTGCCGCCAAAGCCTGACTGCTGGCGAAGCGACCTACGACCGCCACATCCACTGAGTTGAACAACTGTTGCAATATGCTGCTCGCCGCCAATGGCAAGGTGAACATGATAATCTTCATGAGCAAAGGGCCATGAAGCATATCGATTTGATTCTTTGATTTTGAATTATCCATCTTACTATTTCTTTTTCGGGTGCAAAGTTACTGCTTTTTTATGAGATAGGGGAAAGGGTAAGTTTAAATCTCATCAAAAACAGGAAATTGAATAAATAAATCAGTAATATGGACAAGCGAATCAGACATGCTTTAGCCCTTTGCTTGTTGCTGACAGTCTCTTAGTAAGCCTCTTCTTTTTCGATTTCTTCGGTCGTGATGCGACGCTTGTCGATGGAGCGCCAAGCATATACGATGTAGGCAAG
>DBLF01000002.1:32749-65698 GCA_002297965.1 Candidatus Segatella papionis | reverse complement strand
ATGGTGAGCGAGCACTGTAGGTCGGCATTGGAAGGGTAGTAGGCGGTATGGTTCCAACCAGCTATCAAGAAGAGTACCAAGACTGTGAGGATGGTTCCTGCACCCGTAAACCAAATGCCTCGGCGATAGTTGACTGCTTTTGCAGACCAAAATATTCCCCACAATACCCCTACTACACCTATTAATAATAGAACGAGCAAAATAGGCATGGCTAGCAAGTTATGCAGATACTTCATGCTTTCGATGGTGATGATGCCTGTGGTGGCTTCATATCCGTAACCCTCTTTTACTAAGATGTGAACGAGGAAAGCAAGGAAGAACACCAAGAAGAGCAGGGCGTTGAGCGGCAATTGTTTAGTGCATCTCTCCTGGATAGTTTGGTGGTCGATGTTATTCTTGATGTAAAGCATACCCAGGATGCGGGCAAGCATGAACACGGCAAGCCCTAGGATTACATTCCATGGGTTGAGCAAGGCGTCGAGACCATGACTGGCGTTTGCCCAACGACTGATAACTGGTTGAAGTCCATCCGTGATATTGATTTTATCTACCATGAAATTGCTGCCGTCAAAGAAGGTGGCAACGGCTCCGCCCAACAATACGGGTCCCAGTATGCCATTGATGACCAAGCAAACCTGGAAGGTCTTGGCACCGAGAAAGTTGCCCAACTTATTCTGAAATTCATAGCTCACCGCCTGTGCCACGAATGAGAAGAGGATAATCATCCATAGCCAGTAGGCACCACCAAAGCTGGTGCTATAGAACAATGGGAAGGAAGCAAAGAAAGCTCCACCAAATGTGACCAGCGTAGTAAAGGTGAACTCCCATTTACGTCCTGTGGAGTTGATGATGAGGCGACGCTCTTCGGGAGTCTTGCCCAAACAGAAAATCGTAGTGTTGGCTCCCTGCACAAAAAGCAGAAATACCAATATGGCTCCCAACAAGGAAACGAGGAACCACCAATATGATTGCAAAAATTCGTATGTCATGTCATTGAATGTTTAAAGATTGATAACGCCATAAGATATGTTTGGTTTTTAAGCCTTTCCATATTCCGGTCCTTTCTTGATTTGTTTCACCATGATGTTGATTTCCACGGCGAGCATAGTGGTGAAAAGTGCCAGGAAGATGAAGAAGGTGGTGGCAACACTAGCTGGCTCGATGTCGGAGACGGCAGCACTGACAGGCAACAGGTCTTGTATCGTCCAAGGTTGACGACCCAACTCTGCCACAATCCATCCCGACTCGGAGGCGAGATATGCCAATGGTATCATCACCAAGGCAACCATCAAGAACCAACGGTAGTTGGCAATCTCCTTCTTGTGAACCAAGAAAAGACTAATGGCGAAGAAGAGGATGAAAAGGCAACCCAATCCCACCATAATGCGGAATGCATAGAAACAAACAGGGATGCTAGGTACCAAATCCTTGGCATCCTTGATGTAACCATAGCCGAAGTATTTCATATTCTCCTTCAATATTGGGAGTTGAGTCTTTGCCTCGGCTGGCATGTCGTTGTCGTGGATTGCTCTGCCTTGTATTGCCTTGCGATATTTCTGTAGGGCAACGATGGCTTGTTTGCCTCTTGCTATCTTTTCTTGTGCAGATGGTTCTTGTGTCCCATCTTGCTTCGGGTATCCTTTGAGGATGTCGTTGACACCTGGCACATAACCATCGACAGTACGAGTAGCCAAAAGGGAGAGCATGTTCGGAATGCCGATGCGCATGGCTGGTTCTTTCTCTTTTTCAAAGTCAGGCTGTGAGAAAGGATTGACCGCAGCGATGGCTGTCAGACTCTCGTTGTTGCCTCCATTGTATAGGGCTTCCATGGCAGCCAACTTCATCGGCTGTACTTGTGCAACCTTGTAGGCGGAGTTATCACCCGTCATAGCGGCAAGGAGTGCGGCTACCAATCCCACGCAACCTCCTATCTTGATGCTAGCCTTGGCAAGTTCGGTCTCTCTCTTCTTGAGAAGATACCAGCAACTCACGGCTACGACAAAGGCGGCACCTACTATCCAAGAGGAGGTGACAGTGTGGCAAAACTTGTCGATGGCGAAAGGGGAGAGAGCGACATCAAGAAATGAAGTCATTTCAAAGCGCATGGTGTCAGGGTTGAAATCTTGTCCCACAGGATACTGCATCCATGAATTGGCTACCAGTATCCACCAGGCAGAGATGGTAGCACCCAATCCTGTGAGCCAGGTGGAGGCAAGATGGAATCCACGGCTCACTTTGTTCCAACCGAAGAACATGACGGCAACAAAGGTACTCTCCATGAAGAAGGCAAGGATGCCCTCGATGGCGAGGGGTGCTCCGAAGATGTCGCCCACAAACCAAGAGTAGTTGCTCCAATTGGTGCCAAACTCAAACTCCAGGATGATGCCTGTGGCAACACCCATGGCAAAGTTGATGCCGAATAGTTTCTGCCAGAAACGAGCCACATCTTTCCAGAAGGATTTTTGGGTGCGATAATAGCAGGTCTCGGCAATGCCCATGATAAGGGCTAGTCCCAGGGTGAGAGGGACGAACAACCAATGATAGATGGCGGTGAGCGCAAACTGTGCTCTCGACCAATCAATGGTGGCGGAGGTGATGTCTAATAATAAATGTGTCATGTTAATAAGGGGGTTATAGGGTTATTATATTATGTTTTTGTATAAACTATCGTTTATGTGCTGCGATTCAATCCAGCATTTCTATCGGTCGAGCATTTGGCTGGAAACGAACTCAGCCTTGTCGCCTTTGGCGTCTTTGCTTTCTATATAGTTAGGAAAGAAAAACAGCTTGAGCACGAGAAAAATGATGGCAAGCTTGATGAGGATGATGGTCCAAAGCGTTTTGCCCAGTGTCATCGTCCTAAATCCATCGTAGTAGAGATGGAATATCTTATATAGCAGTCCTTGTTTCATTTTCTTGTAGTTGTTTACGGTTGCAAAGATAAGATATTTTGAATTAATTACAAAATAAAAACAAGTTTATTTTCAGAAAACTTTCGTAAAAGCTGAATTTGCTACGGAAAAACGAAGGCAGCGCCCTGTATTCCTAGCAAATAGGAGCAAGGCGCTGCAAGATTTTGAAGAGTGTGTTGATGCTTGCTTATTTAGAGTATCAAGTTTTTTATGCTTGCTTGTTCTTGAGCAAGTCACGAATCTCCATGAGGAGTTTCTCTTCATTGGATGGTTCTGGAGCAGGCTTTGGAGCTTCCTCCTCAGCTTTCTTCTTGTTGGCAAACTTATTGACCACCTTAATGAGCATGAAGATACAGAAGGCTACGATGAGGAAGTCGAAGCAAGTCTGTAAGAAGTTGCCGTAGTTGATGGTGGCAGCCTTCAATTCCTCACCCGCTACATTGACCGTAGGGAGTGTAATCTTGAGGTCGGAGAAGTTGACACCTCCGATGAGCCATCCGATAGGAGGCATGATAACATCATCGACGATAGAACTTACAATCTTGCCGAAAGCACCACCGATGATGACACCGACAGCCATGTCGAGCACATTGCCACGCATGGCGAATTCCTTGAATTCATTCAAAAATTTACTCATACTTTTCTTATTTTATGGTTTATATCTTTCTTATTTTAGTTTATATTTGTGTTATATCTTCGTTAGAAGCTATCTTTTTTCTTCGTTCCTTTGTATGTTTAGATTCGCTTCCTTATATATATAATAAGGTGTAAAAGCGAATTTCTGTTCCCGTCCATCCCTGCCAAACTGATATTTCATTTCTATGAAAGAAACAAATTTTGCAATATGGAGTTTGCACTATGATATAATAAGTGTGAAAAGCGTAGCAATATTATGTATCAACTATTCTTTTTTAACTTATTTAATACTCATATCGGTTGCAAAGTTAGAAAATTTTTAGTAACTTTGCGCTCGAAAAGAAGAAAAAATGCTTTCTAGTGATGAAAAAAGGTGTTATCAGCTCCTTCGGATTCGCTTGAGGGCTTTCGATAGTAATTATTTTAAACTTTAATTTAAATATTAAGAACAATGATTAAGATTGGTATTAACGGATTTGGCCGTATCGGTCGTTTCGTATTCCGTTCTACAGTTGAACCTGAGAACGCAAAGGAAGTACAGGTAGTAGCTATCAATGACTTGTGCCCAGTTGATTACATGGCTTACATGTTGAAGTATGATACAATGCACGGTCAGTTCGACGGTACTATCGAGGCTGACGTTGAGAAGAGCGAGTTGATCGTTAACGGTAACCACATCCGTGTTACTGCTGAGCGTGACCCAGAGAACTTGAAGTGGGACGAGGTTGGTGCTGAGTACGTAGTTGAGTCTACAGGTCTCTTCCTCGCTTACGAGAAGGCTGAGAAGCACTTGAAGGCTGGTGCTAAGTACGTTGTTCTCTCTGCTCCTTCTAAGAAGGGTGAGGACGGTCGTCAGGCTGATATGTTCGTTTGCGGTGTTAACACTGACAAGTATGCTGGTCAGCAGATCGTTTCTAACGCATCTTGTACAACAAACTGCTTGGCTCCTATCGCTAAGGTATTGAACGATAACTTCGGTATCGAGACAGGTTTGATGACAACAGTTCACTCTACAACTGCTACACAGAAGACAGTTGACGGTCCATCTATGAAGGATTGGCGCGGTGGCCGTGCTGCTGCTGGCAACATCATCCCTTCTACAACAGGTGCTGCTAAGGCTGTAGGTAAGGTTATCCCTGAGTTGAACGGTAAGTTGACAGGTATCTCTATGCGTGTTCCTACTTTGGATGTTTCTGTTGTTGACTTGACAGTTAACTTGAAGAAGCCTGCTACAAAGGAGGATATCTGCGCTGCTATGAAGAAGGCTTCTGAGGGTGAGTTGAAGGGTGTTCTCGGTTACACAGAGGATGCAGTTGTTTCTTCTGACTTCTTGGGTTGCCCATTGACATCTATCTTCGATGCTAATGCAGGTGTTTACTTGACAGACAACTTCGTTAAGGTTGTTTCTTGGTATGACAACGAGATTGGTTACTCTCACAAGGTTGTTGAGTTGATCAAGATCATGAAGAAGCACAACGGTTAATTCGTTGTTTCTTAACGATTAAGATATTGCCGTCCAGCATTCGTGCTGGACGGCTTTTTTCGTTTATAAAAGTCACATTTTATGCTCATTGTGCTTAAAAGTGAGAAAAACTTAGTAAAACATTTTGTAATTTCAAGTATTTCTCTTACCTTTGCGCTATGAAACATTCGATGATAACCATATTAGGTCCTACGGCGAGTGGAAAAACAAGCCTTGCCGCTGCCCTTGCTGCCAAGATTGACGGCATGGAGGCTTCGGCGTGGGGTGGAACCACGAAGGGTGCGGAGATTATCAGTGCTGATAGTCGCCAGGTTTATCGTGGCATGGACATTGGTACGGGCAAGGACCTCGAAGACTATACGGTGGATGGCAAACTGATACCTTATCACTTGATAGACATCTGCGAGCCAGGCACGAAGTATAATCTCTTTGAATACCAGCAAGACTTTTACGATGTTTACCTCGACATCCAGAAGAGGGGTATGCTGCCTATCCTCTGTGGGGGAACGGGATTGTACATTGAGTCGGTGCTCAAGGGCTATCATCTTTCCCCTGTTCCTCAGAACCAGGAACTTAGAGACCGACTTGCCGATAAAACATTGGATGAACTCACCGAGATGCTCAAGGACTTGAAGGCAAAGACAGGCTCCAATATGCACAATCGCACAGATGTGGATACGGCACAGCGAGCCATCCGTGCTATCGAGATAGAGACTTATAACCTCGAACATCCGATGCCCGAACGAGAACTTCCTGCAGTCGATTCGCTTATCATCGGTGTGAGTATCGACCGAGATGCTCGCCGAGAGAAGATTACGCACAGATTGAAGCAACGTCTCAAGGAGGGGATGGTTGATGAAATCAAGGGCTTGCTTGATAGGGGGATACCTGCAGAAAACCTCACCTATTATGGGTTGGAATATAAGTTTATCACCGAATATGTGATAGGCAAGACCACCTACGATGAGATGTTCCGAGGCTTGGAGATAGCCATCCATCAGTTTGCCAAGCGACAGATGACTTGGTTCCGAGGCATGGAGCGACGAGGCTTTACCATTCATTGGATAGATGCCTTGCAGCCGATGGAGCAGAAAGTGGGGCAGGTGTTGGACTTGATGAAGGGGTCGATGTAAATTCCAAGTACGGATAGTTGCCGTAAGTTGCCAATCATAAAGTTTAAATCTCAAAGTTCAATATATAACTATGGTGAATGAGAATAAATGGGGACTACTCTATTGTCCACGTGGAGGATGGCGTAGTAACAAGCGATGGGAAAAAATAGCGAAAGTGCTCAAGCAGCAAGGTGTGGATTATGACTTTGTGCAGAGCGAGAATCAAAAAAGCGTTGAGCGTCTGGTTAAGATGTTTATCAACAATGGCTATCGTACGATAGTGATTGTTGGAGGAGACTCTGCACTCAATGACGCTGTCAACTGCTTAATGCAAGTGAGTGAAGCCGAGCGTAGTCAGGTGGCACTGGGAGTAATACCTAATGGTTTGATGAATGATTTCGCTCATTTTTGGGGATTTGACGATAGTGACATCGAGCAGACGGTGGCTTGGCTCAAGCAGAGACGTATTCGAAAGATTGATTTGGGCTGTATTAGATATACAAACAAAAAGGGTGAGAGATGTTTGCGCTATTTCCTTAATTGTATCAACATTGGTCTTATTGCAGGCATTATGAATTTGCGCCGCCGGACCCATCATTTCTTCGGATCTCGCACGCTTTCATTCATCTTTTCTTTCATCTTGATGATATTCCAACGTTTGGACTACAAGATGCACATCCTAATCAATTCTGATGAAATAAAACGAAGAGTGATGACTGTGTGCGTGGGGAATGCGACTGGCTATGGACAGACCCCCAACGCAGTGCCTTACAATGGATTGCTAGATGTGTCGGTGGTTTATCATCCACAGATGACTCAACTTTTCGAGGGTATTTATCTTTTTGTGAAGGGTAAGTTCCTTAACCATAAGAGTGTACATCCTTATCGTACCCGAGAAGTAGTGGTGGAGGAAGCTTCACATGCTATGATAGGTATAGATGGCAGGTTGATGAATACCCCTGTTGGACCTTATAAAATCACAGTGGTACAAGAAGTTGTTAATTTCTTGATTCCTGCTTAATAGAAAATAGCTGAGTAAGGCGTTAACCTTGCTCAGCTATTTTCTTGAGTTCTTCTTCTTGGATAATCTTTATTTTTCTTACATTAGTGCTGATAAGTCCTTCTGCGGAAAATGCGGATAGAGTTCGAATGCAGTTGCTCGTTGTCATATTGGCAATGTTAGCTAGATCTTCACGACTCAGACTGCAATCTAGGGTGATTCCATCTTTTGCCAATCCGTATGAGTCTTTCAGAAACAGAAGAGCCTCAGCCAAGCGTCCACGTATGTGTTTTTGGGTAAGATTGACTGTTCGGTCGTCCGATTTTCCGATTTCCACACTCAGGTATTTGATGAAATAGTAGCCAATGTTATAGCTTTTCTGAAGCATTTTCATCAGTACAGGCATAGGGAAATGAGCTACGGTGCAAGTATCTAAGGCCATGGCTGCTGTCTTGTAGATTTCGTCAGCAAAGTAAGCGCGGAACCCAAAGAACTCATGGGGTTTGATGACACGAATGATTTGGCTTTTGCCATTTATCCCTTCCTTGAAAATCTTCACTTTGCCCGTAAGCAAGCACATCGTATCGGTGGGAGTTCCCTCGTTCTTGTAGATTATTTCCCCTTTTTTGAACTTGGTGATTTCGAGGTGTTCTTTTAGCATCTCAAACTGTTCGTCTTCGATGCCACCCCATAAATTCGCAATCTCGCGAGCCACTTTTGCCTTGTTGCTATCTTTCTTTGCAGCCATTACCTTTGTCTTTATTGTGTATCTGTTTCTTTTATTTGACTGCAAAAGTACACAAAAAAACTGAGAAAGCTCAACGAAAATGGCTTAAAATGTGCTTTATAACATAGAAAAGTAAGTTTTTTTGAAAATGTACCACTTTTTCCTTTGTTATCCCACAAAAAAGTGTTACCTTTGGATGCAATTAAAATAGTCAACAAAAATATAAAACCTTAATATAGATCTATGAGTTATCTAAAATTCGAAAAGGCCCTGATGACTAATTTACAAGAGTCATTGCCTAAAGAGTTGTTAAGGACTAATCGTTCGGGCGCATATTCGTGCTCTACGATAGTGGACTGTAATACCCGCAAGTATCACGGATTGCTTGTTGTGCCAGTTCCAGAACTGGACGATGAGAATCATGTGCTCCTGAGCTCGCTGGATGTTACAGTGATTCAGCATGGTGCTGAGTTCAATCTAGGATTGCACAAGTACCAGGGCAACAACTATAGTCCTTTGGGCCATAAGTACATTCGTGAGTTTGATTGTGATAAGGTGCCTACAACACTTTACCGCGTAGGTGGCGTTATCCTCAAAAAAGAGGTGGTTTTCCAGCATTATGAGAATCGAATTCTGATTCGTTATACGTTGGTTGACGGGCATTCTGCCACCACCCTTCGTTTCCGTCCATTCTTGGCTTTCCGAAGTGTTCGCCAGTTTACCCACGAGAATGCTACAGCCTCTCGTGATTACTTTGGCGTGGATAACGGAATCAAGACTTGTATGTATGCGGGTTATCCAGACCTCTATATGCAGTTCTCTAAGAAGAACGAGTTTAAGTTCTGCCCAGATTGGTATCGTGGGGTGGAATATCCTAAGGAGCAGGAGAGAGGTTATGCTTCTAATGAAGACCTCTATGTGCCTGGCTATTTCGAGATGGACATCAAAAAAGGCGAGACCATTGTCTTTGCTGCTGCTACTTCCGAAATCAAGACAAGCAGCTTGAAGAAGCTGTTTGATACGGAGGTTAACGAGCGAGCTCCACGTGACAATTTCTTCCATTGTTTGGTAAATGCTGCCCATCAGTTCCATCGTCGTGAAAAAAACGACGACCGTTACATCTTGGCTGGCTACCCATGGTTTAAGTGCCGTGCCCGCGATACATTCATCGCTCTTCCTGGTCTCACCCTCTCCATCGAGGAGAACGATTATTTTGAGTTGGTGATGAAGACAGCTATGCGTGGCTATTATGAGTTTATGGAAGGTAAGCCTATCACGGCCCACATCTATGAAATCGAGCAGCCGGACGTTCCTCTTTGGGCCATTTGGGCGTTGCAGCAGTATGCCAAGGAGACCAGTAAGGAGGAGTGCTTGAAGAAGTATGGACAGTTTATTAAGGACATCATCCATTTCATACAGGAAAACAAGCATCCTAACTTGGAGCTAAAGGAAAACGGACTTCTTTATACCAATGGCAAGGAAAAGGCCGTAACGTGGATGAACTCTACCGCCAATGGTCGCCCAGTGGTGCCTCGTACGGGATATATTGTGGAATTCAATGCCTTGTGGTACAATGCTCTGTGCTTCTGTGCATCCTTGGCTTCCATCGAGGGCAATGATGAGGCTCAGCAGAGACTTCTTGCCCAGGCTGAGATTACCAAGAAATCGTTCGTCGATACATTCCTCAATGAGTATGGCTATCTGTATGATTATGTGGATGGCAACATGATGGACTGGAGCGTGCGCCCGAATATGATTTTCCCAGTTGCTTTCGATTATTCCCCATTGTCGCAAGATCAAAAGAAGAAGGTGCTCGACATCTGTACACGTGAACTTCTTACTCCAAAGGGATTGCGTTCGCTCTCTCCAAAGAGTGGTGGTTACAATCCTATCTACGTGGGTCCTCAGACCCAGCGCGACTATGCTTACCATCAGGGTACGGCGTGGCCTTGGCTCGGTGGATTCTATATGGAGGCAAGTTTGAAACTCTACAAGCGCACTCGCCTGAGCTTCATTGAGCGTCAGATGGTGGGCTACGAGGACGAAATGTCCTATCATTGTCTCGGTACCATCAGCGAGCTCTTCGATGGCAACCCACCGTTCACGGGTCGTGGTGCCATATCTTTTGCCATGAATGTGGCAGAGATTCTCCGTGCGCTCGAATTACTTGAAAAGTATCAATATTAATAAAGGAGGACTGCTATATGAAAGTTTTAATGTTTGGATGGGAGTATCCTCCTCACGTATTTGGTGGCTTGGCTACTGCCAACTTTGGTATCTCCCAGGGCTTGCACGCCCAGGGTGATGTCGATATTACTTTGTGCCTACCTCATCCTTTCGGTGATGAAGATCAAAGTGCTTGCAAGATTGTGGCTATGAACAGTGTGCCTATCGCTTGGCGCGACGTCAATCGCGACTATGTGCAGCAACGAGTGGGCAACATCATGAATCCTGACGACTATTTCCGCTACCGTGACCACATCTATGCCGACTTTAATTATATGAACGTGAACGACCTCGGCTGTATGGATTTTGCCGGTGGTTATCCTTCTAACCTCCACGACGAGATCAACAACTACAGCATCATCGCTGGCGTTGTAGCCCGTAGCGAAGACTTTGACATTATCCATGCTCACGACTGGCTTACTTTCCCTGCCGGTATCCACGCTAAGAAGATAAGCGGCAAACCGCTGTGTATCCATGTGCATGCTACCGACTTTGACCGTAGTCGTGGTAAGGTGAACCCTACCGTGTATGCTATAGAGAAGGACGGAATGGACAATGCCGATTGCATTATGTGTGTATCCGAGTTGACCCGACAGACCGTCATCAACCAGTATCACCAAGATCCACGTAAGTGCTTCGCCATGCACAATGCCGTGTATCCACTGAAGCAGGAGTGGCAAGACATTCCGCGTCCTGACCATAAGGGTAAGGAGAAGGTGGTCACATTCCTAGGACGTATCACTATGCAGAAAGGCCCAGAGTATTTCGTAGAGGCTGCCAATATGGTTCTTCACCGCACCCGCAACGTGCGTTTCTGTATGGCAGGTTCGGGCGATATGATGGATCAGATGATTTATCTCGCCGCCGAGCGAGGAATCGCCGACCGTTTCCACTTCCCTGGCTTTATGCGAGGCAAGCAAGTATATGAGTGTCTGAAGGATAGTGATGTATATGTAATGCCTTCTGTGAGCGAGCCATTCGGTATCTCTCCTTTGGAGGCGATGCAGTGTGGAACGCCAACCATCATCTCTAAGCAGAGTGGATGTGGCGAGATTCTTACCAACTGTATCAAGGTAGATTACTGGGACATTCATGCGTTGGCCGATGCCATCTATAGCATCTGCCACAACGAGAGCCTCTTCGACTATCTCTCCGTGGAAGGCAAGAGGGAAGTTGACCAGATTACCTGGGAGAAAGTGGGAGCTCGCATCAGAGATCTTTATCTGAAGACCCTGGGATGGAAGTAGAGTTTAGTTAGAAGTTAGGAATTGTTTCTTTCTTCGATTACTAATCATAAAGTTCAAATTTCAATTTTCAATATTTATGAAGACAATTTGTTTATATTTCGAGATACATCAGATTACCCATCTGAAACGTTACCGCTTCTTCGACATAGGTACCGATCATTATTACTACGATGACTATGAGAATGAGCGTAGCATCAGCTATATTGCCGAGCATTCCTATATGCCTGCTCTGAATGCCATTCAGGAAATGATAGAGAAGAGCGACAAGGCTTTCAAGGTAGCTTTCTCTCTCTCCGGTGTGGGAATGGAGCAGTTGGAGCTTCATGCTCCTCAGGTGTTGGAGAAGTTGCAGGAACTCAACAACACGGGTTGTGTGGAATTCCTTGCCGAGCCTTATTCTCATGGTCTTGCTTCTCTTATTAATGAGGAGAGTTTCAAGTCTGAGGTGAAGCGTCAGTGTACAAAGATTGAGGAGTATTTCGGCAAGAAGCCTACCGTGCTTCGCAACTCTTCGCTCATCTACAGCGATGAGATTGGCGAGGAGGTAGCCAATATGGGCTTTGTCGGTATGCTTACAGAGGGAGCAAAGCATGTGCTGGGCTGGAAGTCGCCTCACTATGTTTATCATTGTGCCTTGGACCCAAAGCTCAAGCTCTTGCTTCGTGACATTCGCTTGAGCGATGATGTTTCCTTGCGATTTGCCAATAGCGACTGGGAGGGTTATCCTCTCTTTGCAGACTACTATATGAACGAGATTGCCGCCTTCCCAGAGGAGGAGCAGGTGATCAATATTTTCATGGAGCTTTCTGCCCTGGGAATTGCCCAGCCATTGTCTAGCAACATTCTGGAGTTTTTCAAGGCTTGGCCTCAGTGCGCCAAGGAGCGCGGCATTACTTTCTCTACACCTACAGAGATTTGCAAGAAAATCAAGAGCGTAGGCGAGATTAATGTGCCAGACACATTGAGTTGGGTAGATGAGGAGCGTGACGTTAGCTCTTGGCTCGGTAATCCTATGCAGCGTGAGGCTTTCAACAAGCTTTATAGTGTGGCCGATCGTGTGCGCATCGCCAACGATCCTCGCATCAACCAAGACTGGGATTATCTGCAGGCTAGCAACAACTTCCGTTTCATGACCACTAAGCCTAGCAATGTGGGTCTTGACCGTGGAATTTACTCTAGTCCTTTTGATGCTTTCACCAACTATATGAACATTCTTGGTGACTTTATCAATCGTGTGAACGACCTTTATCCTACCGATGTGGACAATGAGCAGCTTGAGAGTCTTCTCACAACGATAACCAATCAGGATGAGGAGATAGAGATGAAGGATAAGGAGATTATCCGTCTCCAGGCAAAGTTGGACAAGATAGAGAAGGAGGTAGAGAAACTTCGTGGTGATAATAAGCCAGCCAAGGCAACTGCAACCAAGAAAGCTCCTGTCAAGAAGCCAGCAGCAAAGAAGGCTTCTGTTAAGAAAGAAGAGGATAAGAAATCCGAATAATTCATTTTAGATACTCATAAAAAGTTAACTCCCCGTAGCTGTGAAGCTGCGGGGAGTTTCTTTATTCTGCGATAAACTTTTTGTTCCTTTATTCTGCGATAAATTTTTTGTTGTTATAGATGTAAACGCCTTTGCTTAGACTCTTCATGTCATGGGCTGTGGCATTAACCTTGACGAGACGACCGCTAAGATCATAGAGGTTCTTGTTAGCCATCTTGTTGGTCGTCGTGATGTTGTTGATGCCTGTGCTAGTCTTTGTTCCCTTTAAGGTGATTACCCATGCTGCTTGTGCGTTCTGTGGCTTGAAAGTCATAGTGCCGGTTGCTGGGGTGTCTAGGTTGATGGTAAAGCTAGTTTTGGTACTATAGTCGGTTGTGCGGCTAGGAAACACGTATTGCTCGCTTCCTAATGCCACGCCATCTAGTTCGCCGAGGTAACAAGTTTTGTTATCTTCGTTTGTGTATCCTGCAAAGGTAGCTGACGTGATGGTTACACCCTCTGGCAAGTTGATGGTGAACTCAGTTCCCTTGCTATACTTGATGGTGTTGTTCTTTGTGCTTGCGTAAGACTTGCTGGCTGTGTTGCTGATTGAACAGCCGTTGCTGAAGTTCCAAGTAGCCTTGTCAGTACTGCTGTCTTTATACGACTTTGCATCTAGCGTGTAGGTTACCTCATCACCCTCGGCAGGAGTTGGTGGAGTGACGATTCCTGTTGCATTGCATTGGTCGTCTACAGTTGAGTCATATTGGCGAACCCAAAGTTTGCCGCTTGTACAAGAAATCTTAGAGTTGTTTTTGAAGACAAGATTGTCTACGAATCGGATGTCGATGCCTTTTTGTGCTTGAATCTGCACATTGTCGAGTGTGATATTCTTGATTGGGCTTTCTGGACGTCCGATGAGGAAGATGGCATTACCTGTAGCTACGTCGGTGGTCTTGATGTTCTGCAAGAGAATGCCATCGTATGAAGGTGTCGTGTCATCCTTCTTTCTTTGGTTCGCTTTGTCTACAGCTGGGTCAGCGTTGTAATTTTTGTCATAGTAGCAGTCCATGGAGAATGGAGCGTTGACTTTGGTCATCGTGAAGTTGGTGAAGCGTAAGTCTTCCTCGCCACCGCCACGGAGAGAGCCATCGCTATTGATGCCCGTCTTCAGACGAACACCAGCTCCTGTACCGGTCATTCTGATATTGTCAAACCAAACATGCTTGATATTGCTAGTATAGCTACCTATGGATGCACCATGGCCTGTGCCAAAGTCACAATTCCAGATGTGTACATACTGTGATTCCGAGTCGCATACCACGTTGTCATCACCCGTACTGATGTTACAGTTGAAGATGTTGATGTACTTACCCCATGTGGAGATACCATCGGTATTGTGTGAAGGCTGTTCTGTCTTCGTGTCGGAAGCAGGGTTGTAGATGGTCACATCGTGAACCGTAAAGTTGTTGGCACCATCGCTGTTGCTCAGTGTGATGTTCACGCCAGGAGTGTTCTGAATCTTGAAGTTACGGAGCAAGAAGCGAGAGCCCTTTTCGAAGCGAATCATGGCTCCTGGATTGAAAGTCTCCTTGTTGTCGCGGGCTTTCCACCATCTTGTGCCTTGTCCATCTATGATGGATGTCTCGCCCTCACCTTCGATGACGATGTCGCTTTGGTTTCTTCCCTTACAACCGATGAATAGGGTCTTGTTGTTGGGTGCCTTGCCATATTCCACCAGTTTCAGTGTAGCACCAGCGCAGAGGTGCAGTACGGTCTTCGACTTGATGCTCAAAACTTCCGTCTTGCTAGTCATCTGGTCGGTGCTACCAAATATCCAGGTACCGGCTGGAATCACGACCATTCCGCCTGTAGACGGAACAGCATCCAGTGCCTTTTGGATAGCTTTGGTATTGTCGGCAGCTGATGTGGAAGCCCCATAGTCCTTGATGTTGAATGTATTGGTACTTGTAATCTCTGGGATATTGGGCAGAGTTACGGCATTCCATCCTTCTGGGGTGTTCTGTGCTTTCTTTTCCGCCTCGATGCCTGTAAAGGTCTGGGCTTGTGCTAAGAAAGGTAAAGTCAAGAGTGCTGAGAGCACGATGGTCTTGATGATTGATTTCTTCATTTTCTTAGGTCTGTATTATTATTTAATTACAATTATTTCTTACTTATGATGATTTTATCATAGATAATTTACTATTTCTTGGCAAAGTTAGCACTTTTATTTCTAACTAGTATAATCTATTTAGTGAAAACCTACGAAAACGATTACGAAATAAGTTCAAGTGGTAAGTTTAGAAATATAATGCTTAATATAGTTATGGTTGTGCGTAGCTTTAACGCACAACATAAAAAGGAGCTAGCACTAGGGCTAGCTCCTTGATATAAGAAAACTAAATTCTCTTTTGAGTATGTGGACATACGGATATTTACTTCATTTAGAATCCAGGGTTCTGCCAGAATCCAGTTGTACTGTTAGCTTCGGTTGTGAAGTTCTGCACGGCATCAATCTCATTCTGTGGAATTGGGCGGTAGAGGTAATGCTTCTGGGTATCTGCCTTCAAGTTGGCAGAAGCCTGTGCATTGTACTTTTCTACATACTCATAGAGTTTGCCAGTACGTTTCAAGTCGAACCAACGCATCTGCTCACCGCAGAACTCTACGGCACGCTCCTCAAGGATGGTGTCGATGTTGGCTGTTCCGCTCAAGGTGTTGTCTTGACCTTCGATAGCACGAGCCTTACGGAGCTGGTTGATAGTAGCCATAGCTGCACCGCCGTCTCCAAGGACCAACTGGCACTCAGCCTTGATAAGATACATCTCAGGGAGACGCATCACGATGGCATCACGGCTAGAGATGTCATGGGTAGGATAGTTTGGATCATATACATTATCCAAGAATTTCTTGATGCCAGGGAATGAGCACCAACCACCAATCTTGTATGAGTTGAATCGGTTGTCGCCATATACCTTTGAGGTTGCTACAGCAGCCTCTGTCGGTTTGGCTGTAGCCTCGTCCATGGAAGTATAGACTGGCACGTCGCCACCTGCCATAAACTGGATGCGGTATCTGTTCTTTGCCCAAGCTTGCTTAGCTTGACCTTCTGGTGAGTCACCGTCCATAGGGCAGTAGTAGATGGCTGTATCCTGCAACTCTGGATAGTTCTTTGCATTCTTAGCCAAGTCTGGAGAAGCGATGTCATAGTGGTCGAGGAGGGTAGCCTCTGTACGCTGGTCGGTAGCCTTGTGCTTCTCCAGCAAGTTCCACAAGTGGAGAGAAGGCAAGTAGCGGGTGAAACCACGTCCGTATGGTGAATAAGCTGCACCACATTCTACGTTCTTGCCTGTCAACTTACTCTTGATAGTTGTCTTGCCGGCAGCAACACGCCAGAACACCTGGGTATCCTTTTGACCATTACCACCCAAGTCTGTTGCACCATTGTTCCACATAGAGACGAACATCAGCAACATGGCACTACCGCCTCGGCTATAGCCTGTACGGGTAATCAAGCTATTATACTGCATAGGGCTACCACCTTCCAAACGGTAACGGTAAGGGATGCAGTTGGCATTGGTCTTGATGTCCTGAGAGTAGGTTACACCGAAGAGAGCCTCCTTGTTGGTGGTGTAGCTCTCGTTGTTCATTGACCAAACATCAGCGTATTTTGGATAGAGCGAAGCGTAGTCGCTTGCACCAATCACTGCCTCTGCGTCAGCTTGAGCTGCGGTATAGAGCGCATTCTTATCCTTGCCATCATAGTTGCCGCCCTTTACTGTCTGACCGAGCTGACCGCCCAACCAAGATGCTGCATAGAGGAGCACTCTTGCTCTAAGAGATTTTGCAGCCCAGTAGTTTGCACGTCCATCGGCTTTAGTTTTGTATCCTGCTGCCTCAAACTTAGCGATAGACTCGTCCAGATCGTCGAGTATCTTACCATATACCTCGTTTTCTGGCATTCTGGTAGGGGTGAAGTTCTGAGCGGTGATAGGTTCGGCATTATAAGGAATGGCTCCCCAGATATTCACCATGTGGAAGTAATAGAAGGCACGCATGAAGAGAGCTTCTCCTAAGTCACGGTTCTTTTCTTCGTCGCCAAGGAAACTAGCCTTGTTGATGTACTTGATAGCGTTGTTGCATACATCTGTAGCACTATAGAACAACTCCCAGTAATGGTCAAGACAAGGATTGTCGGCTACATTGTTCTCCAGGGCAGCGGCATTGAAGTTGTAAGAGCAAAGACTCTTCTGCTTGTTGTCGTAACCATAATAGAACAAGTCTGTACCCATTTCGCTGAGTCCGAGACCAGCCTCTTTACCATACCAACCGCGAGCAAATGAGTAGCAGTTAGCTACCAAGCCTTCCAGTCCGGATGGTGTGTTATATGTCAAGTCGGCAGTTTCGCCCACCTTGTTCTCTTCCTCCAAGAAGTCGGAGCAGGAAGTGAGGCCTAGCATCATAGCGGATGCAGCTGCCATGAATAATATCTTTGTTTTCATAATTTTTTCGATTATTAGAATTCTACATTAAGACCTACTACTACCTGTTTCTGCATAGGGAAAGAGATGCTACCGCCACGCTCTGGGTCGTAGTCATCGATCTTACTCCATGTCAAGAAGTTCTTCATAGAACAGTACACACGTGCTTTGCTCATACCAATATTGTGTAACCACTTAGCTGGCATGTTGTAAGAGAGGGTGATGTCCTTAATCTTGAAGTAGTCTGCCTTCTCATAAGTGAATGCACTCTTGTATGATGACCAAATCTTGCTGGCATCTGTGCCCAAACCTGGGTTAGGGAACTTTGCACTAGTGTTGGTTGGTGTCCAGTAGTCGATAGCGTCACCCCAGTTGGCTGATTCATAGTTCAACTGTTCGTTCATAGCGTAAGAAATGTAACCACCCAAACGTGCCATTAACTGTACAGAGAGTGAGAAGTCCTTGTATGTGAAGGTGTTAGTCATACCAAATACATGGTTAGGATCTTGGTTGTAGAGCACGCGGTCGTCTGAAGTGATAGCACCATCGCCATCTGCATCATACATTTTTGGTGAACCAGGAGTACCATAACCCTTTGTGCTAGCACAGGCAGGAGCCTTTCCGTCGTGGGCAGCCTTGAAGTCATCTACATATTGAGCGAATTCACCGATACCCCATTCTCCGAGTACCTTGTAGTCGTAGAAAGCGTTGACACGATTGCCAACGAACAAGCCCTTGGTGCCAGATACATACTTGTCTACACCGCCTGTCAACTCTGTAATCTTATCCTTGAAGTGAGAATATGACCAGTTGGCAGTCCAGTCGAAGTCCTTGGTACGGATGATGTCTGTCATCAAAGAAACCTCAAGTCCTTGTCCCTTTGTCTTACCAATGTTGTCGATAACGGTAGGGAAAGAAGAAGCTGGGGCAGTCTTGTAGAACAAGAGGTCATACGTATGGTTCCAGTAGTAGTCTACGCTACCGCTGATTCTTCCATCCAAGAAGCCGAAGTCCAAACCGAGGTTGAATGACGAGGTTTTCTCCCAAGTCAAGTTAGAATTCCCCATCTGGCTAGGAATCTTACCTGCTACATCTGTGTTGCCAAGATAATAGTAGTAGGTTGTGCTGCTCAAGGATGCCAATGTAGAATAGGCATCGATGGCTGCGTTACCTGAGATGCCCCATGATGCACGAAGCTTCAAGTTGCTGAGCCACTTCTGGTCTTTCATCCAGTTTTCCTCGATGATTCTCCAACCGCCAGCCACTGATGGGAAGTAGCCCCACTTGTGACCCTTTGCCAAGGTAGATGAGCCATCGGCACGGAGGGATGCTGTCAAGAGATACTTGCTGGCATAAGAATAGTTCAGACGACCGAAGAATGACAACATAGCTGTCTTTACATATGTAGATGTGGTGACAGGGGTGAGAATCTTTGACAGGTCGCTAAAGCCACTCTCATAGTAATGGGTTGCACCAGCATCGCCACTTACAGTAGAACTTTCTGTAACAGTCTGGGTCAACTCATGACCAAGCAGAGCTGTCAAATCGTGCTTCTCTGCGATGGTTGTATTATAGTTGATGGTGTTGTCCCATGTAATTGCTGTAGAATTGTTTCTGATTTGGCGGATGTAACTAGTATGAGGAGACTGGTATCTCTGCTGGCTTTCATAATCCTGATAGAGGCCATTGCGAGAATCGTTTCTATCCACTGCGAACATAGAGCGCAGGTTCAATCCCTTGATAGGGTTGAGTTCCACGTATGCGTTACCGAAGAATCGAGTAGACTCAGTATTGTTCTGGTAAGCACCCTCAACGTCGTCAAGCAATGGTGAACAGTGGGCTGCATACCATGGGTTAGGAGTAGAGTTGATGGTACCATCTGTCAAATATGGATGAGTGATGGTAGTCATCTTCAATGCCTGGTTGTAAACGCCAGAGTTACGGCGGTTCCAGTTCTTGTATGTGAAGAGTAAGCTAGAACCTACCTTTACAATCTTGTTGATCTTATGGTCGATGTTTACCTTGCCATTGTAACGGCTCATCTGATCTTTCTTCATCAAACCACGATCGTACATAGCACCGAGAGAAACGTTGAAGTTAGTCTTCTCGCTACCACCAGCTACGTTCACCTCATAGTTCTGAGATGTGCTGTTCTTGAGGAGTAAGTCTCCCCAGTCTGTATAAGAGCCATCGTTGTAGATATCGAGGGTGTTTGTTCCATCGTCCAGTTTTTCTGTCAATACAGTCTCTGGAGTGATACCACTCAGTACAGTATTGTAGTTGTCGAGAGTCATGTCGCCCTTTGCCCAGTCTTGGTAAGCACGTTTGTCGATAAGACGCTGTACTTCTTTTGTGCCATACATGGAGTGTGCGGCATGTGTAGGACTGTTGAAAGAGTTGTAGAAATTAAAACCAACAGAGGTTCTGCCAGCTTTACCACGTTTTGTTGTGATGATGATAACACCATTGGCGCCACGAGTACCATAGATGGCTGTAGAAGAAGCATCCTTCAATACTTCCATAGACTCGATGTCTGATGGGTTGATGTCGAGGGTAGAGCCATAAGCCACTCCGTCTACGAGAATCAATGGGTTGTTGGAAGCCAACATGGAGCGAGCACCACGAAGATTGATGCTGACACCGGAACCTGACTCACCACTGCTCTGCTGCAAGTCCATTCCCGGAATCTTTGCCTGCATAGCCTGCATGGCATTGGATGAAGCCACGTTCTTGAGATCATCAGATTTGATGGAAGCTACAGAACCAGTGAGATCACGTTTTTTAACGACACCATAACCTATGACCACCAACTCGTCGAGAGAGTTGTTGTCTTCTTCCAAAACGATGGCTACTGAAGTCTGATTACCGACTTTCACTTTCTTTTCCTTGTATCCAATGTAAGAAAATTTTAGCACGGTAGAAGGTGAAACACCAGAAAGAGTGAAATTACCATCGAGGTCTGTAACAGAACCTGCACCTCCCTTGCCTTCTGGTACAACACTAACGCCGATCATAGGTTCACCATTGGCATCCTTGACCGTACCCTTGATGGTTGCCTGTTGTGCGAATGCTCCAAAGCAGACAGAGCCCAAAGCTAGTGCCATGCTAGCACGTTTAAGTTGTTGATACATACTTTGCTTGTTTTTAGGTTGTTATTGTTAATTTTTAAGTATTTTGGTCTTAAATTTACTTGCGATTGTTAGTCGTTTTCCATTGCTTAAGATCAATTTTTCCTCGGCTTACTTTCTTCGGCTTTGGAAATGATATGGCAAAGGTAATAAAAAAAAACTAAACAACGTTACTTTTGATAAAGAAATGCACGTAAACGTTTACTAAAGTGTTATTCTTACAATACTGGATGACGATAAAAACACACTCTCTATTTCCGGAGTACTTATACATGTTTAATTTGCAATGATGTCAGTCGGAGTATTGTAAGAAAAATGCGCTTTTTTTTGTAACTTCCAAGGAAATGATAAGAAAAGTTGTCGAGAATTGATAAAATGAGAAAAGTGCAACGCCCTATGTTGTTGAGGGCATTGCACCTTTATAATGGATATAAGGATAGACAATTCCTTAATCTTTTGTAGGATACCAACGTGGGTCTCCTGCTTTTTCTTTCAATGTACCAGCCTTGATGGTAAAGTTACCATTTGCTGGGTCTGTAAACAATTGGTCAGAGCTGTAGTCTGTCGCGGTTACGCCCTTGATGACCTTGAAGAAGTCGGTTGTGCTGTAGCTTCCTGCTACAGAAGGAGCCGTCTTGCTACGGATGTTCTTGTTGGTTACATCATCAGCGCTCTTACCGAAAATACAATTCTCGATAGTGAATGTTTCAGGACCATAAGCTGCATCATTAAAATCGACAAAATATTGTCCTGCACCATTACAGTTGTAGAATGTACTGTTCTTGATGGCAATATCCTTCATGTTGGTTTTCTTGCTAAAGATGAATACTTTACCAGTCTTACAGATTCCATTGAATGTACAACCATCAATCTCTATGTTGTCGACATATCCTTTACCGCTTGCGTCAATGTGGATGAAACCATAGCCTGCGCAGAGGTTGGTGAAGATGCTGTTCTTCAAAGTCAGCTTGCTGATAGCCTTTGCATCACTACCCTGCAAACGGAAGAATGATGTCTTCACATTTGTTACCTCACAGTCTTCCAATGTGAACTCGCTGACAGTGCAAGCCTTGCTCTGGTTGATGAAGTAACCTGCACTATTCTCTACCAACTTCACATTCTGGAACTTGATGTAAGCATGAGAGCCTGCAACATCGAAGTTCTTGTCGAGGTTGATGGTTGGTGCATCGCCACCAGCTAAACCAAAGAATGTAACAGACATTCCGTCAGGTATTGTGACATTGGTCTTACCGCCGTCTGCTTCTGCTGTGCCATAGAGAGAAACTGTTGCACCAGCAGGAATACCGATAGTTGCACTGTAGTTTGTCTCGTTGCCAGCTGCTGCCTTAGCTTGTTCAGCAATCTCTTCAATGAGAGTCTGAGAGATAACCTTTACGTCGCTAGGGAGTGTGTACTTAAAGTTTGCAGATGGCATGGCGGCAGGAGTGGTAATTTGTAATTGACCACGCTTAACGTCATTTCTGTAGATGGTGATGATGTATGTGCTTGTTGGCTGCAAACCTGAAATGGTGTATTTGCCAGCAGCTTTTTCTTCATCAGTCAATTCTATTGTTTGTATGTTCTCGGCATCACTAGTGTTGGCGTAAGTAATATGTGTTACATCAGCACCTGGGGTCCAGCTCAAGTTTACGTGATCCTCAAACAAGTTGCTAGCATCGACATTGTTGAAAATCTGTTCAGCCTTTGTTTTGAATGATGAACCATCCTTGTAGTAAACCCACTTGGATTCATTAGCTGTTGTTGACATAGCCTTCACTCGCATGTAGTATTTGCTATCACCATCAAGTCCACTGAGTACGACAGGTGATGAAGTCAAAGTCTTATCCTCACCATATTTAATGATGTTGGCATTCTCCACTCCATCATAGAGGGAGTCTTTGCTCACCTCGAATACGTAATACTCTGGCTCGGCAACATCCTTGGATGTGAAAGCCGAGAATGTAACTTTTGCAGATGTTTCGGCTGCCTCAACGGTGATTTTGTCACCGTTGAGACCGAACAATCTTGATAGGCTGCCATCAACATCCCAGTCATTACCATCGGTACAAGATGTTGCCGATAAAGCCAATGCCATCATGGATGCAGTGCCCAATATGTTTTTAATGCTCTTCATTTTTAATTGTCTTTTTTGTTAAAGATGAATTCTATTGCATAAAGCATGAATTAATCTGCATAACCATAAGAGTTATGAATCTTACCATTGGTTGCAGAGATGGTTGTTGAAGCGATAGGCATGAGGTAACGGTTCTTGACGGTTACGTTGTCGCCTACGAGACCACTACAGATGGATGGCAAGTTGGTGTCAACCTGAGTGTCGGAACCTGTACCAACCTTGGCTGCGCCAAATGAGTCGATGCTACCAGCATAGTCTGCAGCAGTCTTGCCTTCTGGAAGACCATACCATGTTACGCTAGAGAAGTCGATTTTTGTCTGATCCTTATCCAGGTAGTTGAAGTAGATGGTCTTCTGATATGTTCCATCCTCAATCTCTGCAAGGTATGTTTGCTTGAACTCATTGATTTTCTCAACTAAGAGATTCCAACGAATCAAGTCGAACTTACGGATACCTTCACCTGCAAACTCCCACATGTTTTCCTGTACGAGGGCGTTGAAGAAAGCGTCCTTGTCGGCAGGAATATTGTTTACGTATGCCTGTGCCTCAGCTTTGTCTTCTTTGTTGAATGCACGAGTATGAACCTCAGCCAATGCCTGGCGTGCAGTCAAACCATTTGCCGAACCTTCGTAGTTGGCATCTGGATTGCCAGCCAACTCGTTCATACACTCAGCGTAATAGAGCAATACCTGAGAGTAGCGCATCTTGACAGGGTTAATGCCTGTAGTATGCTTAGCTGTCGCCTTTTTGTTGTTGGCTAACCAAGTATTGTTCATCTTGCGAGCATCCCACTTGCCTACATAGATACCGAAAGGAGCATTCTTGAGCATGCTCTCTATGGTGTTGCTGCCATCTTGCTTGATTTCGAAATTAGCGCAAGTGATGTCTCGACGAGTATCCTTCTTGTCGTATGAGTAGAGGAGAGGTGCTGTCACCTTCATCTTACCTGTTGAGTTTCCATAGCCGTATTCTGTGGTAATGCCATTCAGACGTACACCTACAGTGTAACCCAACTCGCCAGTTACGTTTTCACCCATTGGAATTTCAAAGAGGTTCTCATGATAGGTCTTGTCCAGTGTAAGTTGGTTCAAGAGATACCACTCGTTCTCGAAAGATGGGTTGAGGCTGTGGGTATTGTCGTTGATGATCGCTGACCAATGCTTCAATGCACGTTTGTAGAGAGCCTTGCGGTCTGCTGCTCCTGGACGTTGGGTAGGATAGGTTGCGTCGCTGTACGATGCAGTTTCGTATCCTTCCTTAGCCTTCTCACGGATCACATATCCAGCACGAGTCATAGCTATCTGTGCCAAGAGTGCATGAGCATATCCCTTGGTTACACGCTCTGTGGTGTAGCCTGATACTTGGTCTGCCCAAGGCAAGTATTCGATAGCCTCATCGAGGTCGTTCATCAAAGAGTCCATGATTACATCACGATCAGTTTTCTCCAGATAGGCGTTGCTCAAGTCGGATTTGGAAGCCTCAACCTTGAACGGAATGTCACCGAAGTAACGTACTAGGTCAAAGTAGATCATGGCACGGATGGTGAGAGCTTCACCAAGACTACGCTCCATTGACTTTTGGTTTGCACCACCAGCAGTAAAGGTAGCGCTGCTGCGGATACCTTCGATAATCTGGTTGGCATCCTCGATAATACCGTACTCAGCATCCCATACACCGCTGATCTTGCTCCATCCTGGGTCCATGTTATAGTTCATGTTACCACGTTCGCTAGATGTGTTTGTGGCATTGTTGCCCAAACCATCTACCAATTCGCAGTCACTGTTCAAGCCCCATACTATAGCCAAGTCCTGTGAGTAGGTACGGTCTTGTCCCATACCTCCATAGAGCTTGTTGACGCGGAGGTTTGTATAATAAGGTGAGGCGTAGGTGTTCTCTGCTGTCATTTCTGATGGAGATGTCTGGTCCAAGAAGTCTGAGCATGAAGACATTCCTAATACGCCTGCCAATGCAAATGCATATAATATCTTGTTCATTTTTCTATATCTTAAGATGTTATTAGAATGTAACGTTTATACCACCTACGAATGTGCGGCTCTTAGGATAAGCTGCATAGTCGATACCTGGGGTCATTGGGTTCTTCTTGGAACTTGTGTCCACCTCAGGATCATAGCCAGTGTAGTTGGTGAAGCAAAGCAGGTTGTAACCAGTGAAGTAGATGCGTACATTCTGGATGAAGCACTTGTTTACCCACTTCTTAGGCAAGGTGTAACCTACTGTTACGTTCTGCAAGCGGAGGAATGAAGCATCCTCTACAGCATAGCTGATGAGCTGCATGTTTGATACACCTGCAGGGTTGTAGATGTTTGCGTTTGCATTGATTTCGTTCAAACGGTTCATCACATTCTCTACACCACCATATTGGTTGATGAGGCTAGCTGATGGACGACCGATGTTCTCACCATTGGCAGGGTCTATCCATGTATAGCGGTTGCCAACGTTGAAGTCATCTACGAGGTTGTAATTTTTGGCAGAACCAGCATAGAATGAGTTGGCAAGTTTAGTACCGTTCACAAGCTTGTTTCCCAACGAGTAGTTGAAGAACACGTTGAAGTCGAAGTTACCAACATGACCATCGAAGCCGAAACCACCTGTTGTGGTAGGTACGGTGTTGCCTAGGCGCTGCTTGATAGGGTCTCCGTTCTCATCTACTTCTACCTTGGCTACACCAGGATATAGGTTACCGCCAAAGAGTGTGTAACTCTTGTCTGCCTTTCCGTCAACCAATGACCATGTGCCGTTGGCGTTCAGCATCAAGTCGCCCTTACCGGTTGCTGCGTCATATACAGTGTAGAAACCTTTGCTCTTGTAACCCCACAACTCACCGAGACGACCACCTTCTTCTACTCGGAAGTCTTCGTACTTAGAAATTGTGGAACCACTCCAGTTGCTGCTCTGCCAAGGATTCTCCATGTTCAACTCATTGATCTTGTTCTTGTTGTAAGAAATGTTAAAGTTGAAGTTCAATCCTACTTTCTTTGTGTCGAGAATAACAGCGTTGAGTGCCAATTCCACACCCTTGTTTGAGGTCTTACCGAAGTTCTGGAACTGGGAGGTATAACCTGTGTTTGAAGGAATGACGCTCTGCATCAAGAGATCCTTGGTTGTATTCCAGTAGAAGTCCAGAGTACCGCTGATACGTCCATTGAGGAAACCGTAGTCGATACCGAAGTTGCGAGTTACGGTAGTCTCCCACTTCAAGTCAGGATTATAGAGGTATGAACCATGCTCCAACATACTGCCTCTAATCTCATCGAAGAAAGGAGCCTTTGCGGTGTTGCTTGCCATGGAGTATGTGGTAGTCAACAAACCAGAGTTGATGCGGTTGTTACCTGCTGTACCGAAACTCAAACGAGCTTTCAAATTAGAGAGCCACTTCTGACTTCCCTTCATGAAATTCTCATCAGAGATGCGCCAAGCCAAAGCTGCAGATGGGAAGATTCCCCATCGGTTGTCCTTGCCAAACTTGCTTGAGCCATCGGCACGGAGAGTAAATGTTGCCAAGTACTTGTCTGCAAGAGTATAGTTGATACGACCAAAGTAAGAGAGAATGTTCTCCTTTGCCTTGATGTCGCCTTCGTTAGGAAGGGCTGTACCTGCAGCTGTGTTTGCCAAAACCTCTTTGATAGTGAAAGATGTAGGGAAAGCAACAGATGTATTTGTACGAGTAACGTCCTGGCTGCTGCTCCATTCCTGACCTACCAATACGTTGATGTGGTCGCGACCACCAAAGAGCTTATTATTGTCGTAAGTCAAGGTGTTTGCGTTACGCCAGTTTTTATTCTCCAAACGGATAAATTGTGCCTGTGGCTGACCATTGTAACCATACTTTGAGTTGGTTGTTGCATTAGACCCCCAAACCTGGTCTGTGTCGTTGTACTTCCAACCATAACCAAACTCGGAACGGAAGGTGATGTTTTTGAATGGCTTCCAGTTTAAACCAACGTTATAGTTCTGCTGGAAACGCTTCTGGTACTTGTATGTATCAGTGATACGTTCTGTTGGATTACGGCGAGTTGATGTGCTGTTCTCCTCATCATCGTCTGATGTGCCAGACAAAGGCTCTACAGGATTCCAACGTACGGTGTTGGCAACGATAGAGTTGGCTGCGCTAGATTCATTTGTGTCGGCACCACCATTCAAACCGTCCAATTTTGTGAATGCCATACGACCATTGAAGTCCAATGACAACCACTTGTTCAAGTTGGCGTTAATCTTGGCGTTTACATTGTTTTTGGCATAGCCAGAGCCAACCATGATGCTCTTCTCGTCGTTGTGAGAGAAACCAATGTTGTACTTGATGTCCTTGGTACCACCACTTACATTCACATTGTATTGCTTTTGGTTACCTGTGCGACCAAATACTTCATCCTGGTAGTCACGACCTTCTATAGATTTCCAAATGTCGAGGTCGTTGTAGTTACCATAGTCTGTACTGCCCAATTCATACTGATAGTATGCATAGTCGTATGGAGACATTGTCTTTACCAACTTGCTTACCTTCTTGTAACCAAGAGAAGCATTGAAGTTAACCTGGGTCTTGCCCTCTGAACCGCTCTTGGTGGTTACGATGATGACACCATTGGCACCACGGGCACCATAGATGGCTGTGGAGGATGCATCCTTCAATACATCGATACTCTGAATCTCGCTAGGAGCGATGTCGCTAATAGAACTTACAGGGAAACCATCAACGATGTAGAGTGGGGAGTTGTCCTGTGAGAGGGAACCACCACCGCGCACACGGATCTTCACGTCGGCATCTGGCGAACCCTCGGTGGTGGTAATGTTCACACCAGCCATCTTACCGGTCATAGCCTCGCTGACGTTAGACACAGGAATATTGGCAATCTGCTTGTCGCTGATAGAAGATACAGAACCTGTGAGGTCCTTCTTTCTAACAGTACCATAGCCGATTACTACGACATCGTTGAGGGATGTTGCGTCATCCTCAAGTTTGATGTTAATTACTGACTTGCCGGCAACGCTAACTTCCTGTGGCTTCATACCGATGTATGAAATCTTCAGTTTCTTACTGTTGCCTTTCAGTGTGATAACGAAGTTACCATCAATATCAGTTACGCCACCATTGCTGCCTGTACCTTCTTCGAGTACGGATGCGCCGATGATAGGCTCGCCTGTATTGTCGGTTACATTACCTTTGATTACTGTTTGCGCAAAACCATTGGCCGACATGGTCAAAGTTGCGGCAACAAGCGCAAATCTTAGATTTTTCAATTTACCAGACATACACTTATAGGTTAGATTTATATTATAATTGTTTGTTCTTAATAATTCGTTTGTTTTTGTTTATTCAACTTTGTTTGCAATATTAGGGTTAGCTTTTAGCGTCCTTTTTATGCATTGTTAGTTTTCTGAGTGCAAATGTATTAAAAAAAAATGAAAAACGTTCACGTTAGTTGTTAAAAACTTACGTAAACGTTTTCTTTTTTGCATTTTTCTGTGCAATTACTTAATAATCTTGTCGATGATGGTCTTGTCGCCCTTGAACGTCATCTTGCGAATGCTCACTCCTTTGCTGGGCAAGCTCATCTTGCTGCCGTCGAGGCTGAAATACTCGGTTTTCAGCAGTTCTTGGGGTTGCACGGTTGCCACGTCCTTGATAGCTGTGGTAGGCGTATAGGCAGGGTAGTATTCATCCACGGCTTCCTCAGCGTCGGCGTTCTCGGCTTTCACGATGTGCTCTACCAGTGAGTTTGCATACACCTCTATGTTCGTGTAGTATCCCTTTTTGTCGAGCGAGTGGGCGAGAGCGTCGGATGGGTCGTCGGGGTTCAGACCGTTCGCTTTTTCCCAGTCGTCTGGGATTCCGTCGCCGTCTGTGTCGAAGTTGTCTGGATGGGCGGCGGTAGGGAAGTTGTCTTCGGTGTATCCGTTGACATCTGATACGAGGTCGATGATTCCGGGCGATTGGGTGATGCTTCCCTTGTAGGTGGCAGTTCCCGTCTTGGTCTCTTCCATGTATCTTGCGTCGATTTCGTCGCGGTAGAGCGATGCGCCTGCGTTGGCGAGCACTTTCTCGTAGGCTTGCTTGGCGGTGTGGGTGGTGATGGTGCCCGATGGAGCTGGCGTGTCCATCTTGATTTTCACGCACGATACGCCGTCGATGGTTACGTGCTCCACCTTGTCGCCGTAGAAGTTGTTTTCGTCGGCTGAGTATTCCTCGCCGTTCAGCTCGTGGGTGCCACTGTCGTATTTCACGCCCTTCCAGTCTTGGTTCTCTGTCACCTTGCCTTGGGTGGTCTCGGTGGTGTTGCCCTCGATGTAGTAGCGGCTGGTCATGTTGTAGTATTCAGGGTGGCTAGAGTCGGAGTTTCCCTTTTCCGATACGGTTACGAGGGTGATTACTCCCTGGTTGCCACGCTCCTTGCCGTTGGTTACGCTCACTTTCATTCCGTTGAGGGTGGTGGAAGAGAGACCTTGGCTCGGTCCAGCCTTATAGTAATTGTTGACGATGTTCACCTGTCCGCCGCCAGGACCGCCGTAGCAGGTGCCTTGTGCGTTGTACATCACGCAGTTGCGGAAGTCCACGTTCTCTGCCTGCACAGGGTTCTCCCATTTGTAGGTGTCGTAGTCGTAGTTGTCGGTGTAGCCTTTCCAGTCGTAGCGTGCCCCGTTGAAGCGAGGTCCACGGTTCTGCACATGGGCGATGAGGTTGTGGTGGAAGCTAGCCAGCTTTCCGCCCCAGATGCCTCCGTAGCCGTGTGCTCCCTTGCTGTGGCCCGGATTGGTGAGACTTTCCGCCACGGTACACCATTGCATGGTGAAGTTGTTGTTGTCGTAGAAGGAAGCCACCTCGTCGATGCTCCAACTGAAGGAACAGTGGTCTAGGATGATTCCCGTCTCGTTGTGCTGCCAGGAGGCATCTGCTCCGTCGTTGATGTTCTTTTCCTGTCCACGACGGATGCGGATGAATCGGATGATGTTGTTGCTCTTGGGGCGCACGGTGTAGTAGCGCAGGGTGATTCCTGGAGAGGGGGCGGTCTGTCCGAGGATGGTGGTGTTGGCTCCGATGGTGAGGTCGGATGCGAGGGGAATGACTCCTGCCACGTCGAATACGATGATTTTCTTGTCGTTTCCCTTCACGGCCTCACGCAGCGATCCTTCGCCCTTGTCGTTGAGGTTGGTTACATGGATGATTTCTCCTCCTCTTCCGCCCGTCACGTATCTGCCGTGGCCTTCTGCTCCTGGGAAGGCAGGGGCTTGTGCCAAGGCAGCAACACTGGTGAGTGCTGCTGCCAAGGTTATGAATGTTCGTTTCTGGTTCATTGTTTGTTTCTGGTTCATTGTTTTAAAATAGTTAGTTTGTTCTTTTGAAAATTCATTTTGACACAAATGACTTTGACACAAATGACACGCTTGCGAATTTGCTACGTTCCTTTTAGCGGATTACAAATCCGCAATAGTTACCCAAGCACCGTCGGATTGCAAATCCGACGGAACTGTAGCGTGGGTGCAATTCGACGGAACTGTAGCGTGGGTGCAATTCGACGGAACTGTGCGTGGGGTGACACGCGAAAAAGCGTGGGGAAGTTATTTGAGCAAAGCCTTTGCGAATGAATTACTTCACTTCCAAGCCTTGCTGCTCCATTTCGAGGCTCGCCCAGATGAATGGACCCACGCCCTTGGCGTCGTTGTCGCGGATAGGCTCGCTGATGTAGTATTCGAAGCTGCCGTCGCGGCGGAAGTTAGGCTTCTTGACGTTTGGACCAGGACCAGGACCCAGGCCGCTCACCTCGCAGCAGCGTGTCAGGCTGATGGTCTTGTCGGGGTTCACCTTGATGAATTGCTTGACGATTCCGTTGTACGCCTTCACGCCCGCCTTCTTGAATTTCTCAGGCAGGTAGCCCTTGCGGTAGCCTTTCAGCATCACGTAGGCAAACATGCTGCTGGCGGTGCTCTCCAGGTAGTTGCGAGGGTCCTCTACGTCCATCACATCGTACCATACGCCAGTCTTCTTGTCCTGGTACTTCAGTACGCTCTCCATCGCCTTGTTGAGCAGGGTGACAACCTCGCCTCTTCGTGCGTAGTCTTCGGGCATTGCTTCCAGGCATTCGGTCATCGCCATCACGTACCATCCCAAGGCTCTTGCCCAGGTGTGCTGGCTCTTGCCGTTCTGCTTGTCTGCCCAGAATTGCTGGTGGGTCTCGTCCCAGGCGTGCTTCCAGAGCTGCGTCTTCTCATCGTAAGTGCGCTGGTCGGTCTTGATGATTTGATCTACAGCGTCGTCCAATATTTTCTTCGCCTTCTTCGGCTTCAGGTTCTGTACGGCGTAGTTGCAGTAGAATGGCAGACCCATGAAGATGCCGTCGAGCCAAACTTGGTTAGCGTAGATGGCCTTGTGCCAATACACGCCTTCTTGGGTGCGAGGCTGGTTTTGCAGTTGCTTGAAGAGGGTCTTCAGCGCCAGCTCGTTGCCCTTGGTAGGGAAGAGGTTCTGCATGCGGAGGATGAACTTCGCCGTGCGCACGTTGTCGAGGTTGAAGTCCTCGTATTTATAGCCGGTGATGTTTCCCTTTTCGTCTATCATCTTGGCAGGATACTCCTGCAGGTACTTGATGATGCTTTCCAGCTCTTCGGCGGATGCGTTCTTTCCGCTCTCGGCAGAAGCATTCTTTCTGCTCTCGTCTAAAACAATCTTTTCGCCTGCAGTTTCCTTCGTTGCATTCTCCTTGTTTTTCTCCTTATAATATAAATAGGTGTCGAGCATTCCCTCCATCTCGATTCCCATCACGTAGCTCCATCTAGGCTTCTTGGGCGAGAAGTCGAGGTTGTAGGGGTGTGGTGTGCGCTTCATTTCGCTCAGGGTGAGCCACTCTGAGAAGTTTTGGTAAGGGCGGTCGGCCTTGCTGAGGATGAGCGAACCATTGATGATGAGGTTGTCGAACTTCACGTTCTTGGTCTTGCCCGTAATCTTTACGGGTTCTTTCTGTACGCCGTCGAAGTTACAGTTTTTGATGTGGATGTCGGTTACGTTCTCCACCTCGTTTCTACCTACGATGAGCACGCCGTAGTTGCTCTTCTTGCAGGTTACGTCTTCCACGCTCACGTCCTTCACGGTAGGTTCGAATCCACGGTAGCATATTTCCTTGGGCTCGTAGTCGAGGTTGATTTTCACCACGGCTTCCTTGCATTGTCCCACGGTAATCTTTCTCATGTTGATGTTTTGGATGAGTCCGCCTCGGCAGTTGTTGGTCTTGATGCGTAGGATGCGCTCCAGGTTAGGCGAGTCCATCACGCAGTTTTCCGCATATACGTTCTCGCATCCGCCCGAGATTTCTGAGCCGATGACCACTCCTCCGTGTCCATCTTGCATTTCGCAGTTGCGGATGATGATGTTCTTGGAAGGTTGGTTCCAGAGTCTGCCGTCGTTGTTTCGTCCGCTCTTGATGGCGATGCAGTCGTCGCCGGTGTGGAAGACGCAGTTTTCGATGAGCACGTTCTCGCACGCCTCTGGGTCGCATCCGTCTCCGTTAGGTCCCTCGTTCCAGATGGTTACACCCTTCACTGTGATGTTCTTGCAGAGCAATGGGTGGATTACCCAGAATGGGGAGTTGAGCAGTTTTACGTCTTTGATGAGGATTCGCTCGCTTCTCACGAAGTTGATGAGCTGTGGGCGGAGTCCCTGTCCCAGTCCGAACTTGCGCTCGTCGAAGGCCACGCCGTCTTCGGCTTGTTTCAGCAGTCGGGCGCGTGAGCCTAGGTTCTGCGCCTCCTTGGTTTCTCCCTCCTTGTATCCGAAGATGGTCTTGCCGCACATCTTCCACCAGGTCTCGTTGCTTCCGCCGCCGTCGATGGTTCCCTTGCCGGTGATGGCGATGTCGGTGGCCTTGTAGGCGTAGATGCAAGGAGAGTAGTTCCAGCACGCCAGTCCTTCCCACGAGGTGCGCACCAGTGGGTAGAGCTTGGTGTCGAAAGCGAAGCGGAGGATTGCGCCTTCTGCCAGGTTCAGCTCCACGTGGCTTTTCAGCTCGATGGCTCCCGTGTTCCAGGTTCCGGCAGGGACAACTATCTGTCCGCCTCCCTTCTTCGATACGAGGCTGATGAGTCGGTTGATGGCTTTTTGGTTTTGCGCCGCTGTGTTGGTGGTCTTGGCGCCAAACTTCGAGATGTCGTACTTCTTGGGTGCCGACTGTAGGTTTGGCAACTGGATGCTTTGCTCGATGCGCTTGTATTCCTCATCGTTCCATCCTGCTGCATAGCCACATACAGGGATGAGCAAAGCCAACAATACTGTCTTTAAAATTCGGTTCATTGTTTGTTTCAGAGATTAAGTTATAAAATGTATATATATGATGTTACTTTTGTTTGTTGTAGATTTATTTGCGAAGAAACTTCTTTTAT
>DBLF01000002.1:16312-32673 GCA_002297965.1 Candidatus Segatella papionis | reverse complement strand
TGTTTGCGAAGAACTTCTTTTACGTTTCCAATGAAACTTCTTAATTGGTTGCAAAGATACAATAAAAAGTAATAATTACATTAGAATTTTAGTTAAAAATTTGGCAGTTTTACTGAAAAAGTGTACCTTTGTAGCGATATTTAACATTATTAATGCAATAAAATAAGTTTCGCCTATCGGTTTAGACATTTACTTAATATAAAAAACAAGATTAAGAAATGAGAAAACTCAAAGAAATGACAGATGAGGAGTTGGCCCTGGCTTACGTTGGGGGCGACAACAAGGCTTTCGACCTATTGCTGGCTCGCAACGAGGTGAAACTCTTCTCTTACATCATGTTTGTGGTTCACAACGAGGAGAAGGCGAACGATATTTTCCAGGAGACTTTTGTCAAGGCTATCGTCAAGCTTCAGAATGGTCAGTACTCGCCCAACGGCAAGTTTGCGTCTTGGCTGATGCGTATCGCCCACAATGTGATTATCGATGGTTACAGAGACCAGATGTATCAGCGCACGATAGACCAGCGTAACGACAACGACCTTTCGCAGCTTCGGGGCGACTCGGTGACGGATAGTTTCGCCGAGCGCGAGATGGTGCGCACGCAAGTGCTGAGCGATGTGAAGCGCTTGATGTACTTCCTGCCCGACAATCAGCGCGAGGTGGTGTATATGCGTTACTACCAGAAGCTGACTTTCAAGGAGATAGCCGAGCTTACCAATGTGAGCATCAACACCAGCCTCGGGCGCATGCGTTACGCCATCATGAATATGCGACGTTTGGCGAAAGAGAACAATATCAGCTTGCAGCTAGACTAGCTAGCCTCTTTTGCAAAGCTAGTTAGCCTCTTTCGCTTTTCCAGACGTTAGTCTTCTCTCTGCTTCAACTCTTTCAGGGCGTGGATAGTGGAGTAAGGGTCTGTGCTCTTGAACACATAGCTGCCGCTTACCAGCACATTCACTCCTGCCTTTACCAGTCGTGGAGCGGTTTCTGCCTGTACGCCGCCATCTACCTCGATGAGTGCGTGGCTGCCGCTCTCCTGGATGAGTTTGCGCAGACGTTCCACCTTCTTGATGGTGTTCTCGATGAACTTCTGTCCGCCGAATCCGGGGTTCACGCTCATCAGCAGCACCATATCCACATCGCAGATGATGTCTTCCAGTACACCCACGGGGGTGGAAGGGTTCAGCGTAACGCCCGCCTTCATTCCGGCGGCGTGAATCTGCTGTATGGTGCGGTGCAGGTGGGTGCAAGCCTCATAGTGCACGTTCATCATCATGGCGCCGATTTTGGCGGTTTGCTCGATGTATTGCTCTGGATGCACTATCATGAAGTGTACGTCGAGAGGCTTGGTGCAAGCCTTTGCCACGGCTTCGAGCACAGGGAAGCCGAACGAGATGTTGGGCACGAACACTCCGTCCATGATGTCCATGTGGAGCCAGTCGGCCTCACTCTTATTAATCATTTCTACATCGCTCTTCAGGTCAATGAAATTGGCTGAGAGGAGAGAGGGGGAAACCATTGTCTTCATCTTTTTCTTTTATTTTGTTTAGCAGGGGGGACGTTCTTCGCATCGCCCTATTGGACTCAAACGGCACTTTTCGCCTCGCCCTGTTTTGTTTAAGCGATAGCTTTTCGCCTCGCCCTGTTAGTTGACGTAATACGCCTTGCAGGATTCATTCTTCTTGAATGCACGGTAGGTGTAAGCCAACTGCTTGATGAAATAGATGGTCTTTGCCGACGGTCTCATTTCTTCCGAAGTAAACAAATGCTTCATAGGCGTATTTCTTTTTATTGTTAATAATCTTGTTGCTTGTCTATAATCATAACGCTTCTTCGAGGGCTTTATTACATTTTGTGTCGAATATTTTTTCAGCTTTTCTTATATGTGTGATTCTGTTTGCCAAATTATCATTTAGCTTGCACATAGTATATTAGCTTATATTATCATTTAGCTTGCTTTCTATATATAATAAGGTGTAAGGGGCGATTTGGCTGGATAATCTTCCTCAAAATGGCTCGAAAGCAACTTTTTTATGTTAAAATGATAAATTTTTCGATAAAAAGTTTGCAGTTTCACAGAAAAAGTGTACTTTTGCAATCGGATAGTTGTAGTGACTGTCTCGATTACGAAATAATTATTAATAAAGAGCAATATAACAATAAAATAAAATTAAACTTATGATGAAGTCGTTCGTATCTACAGCGTGGTGGTGGCGTAACTCAAGATCTAATAAGTCGTGAGTCGAGTACCCGTATGTGGATGTGAACAACAAAAATACTAAGGGCCTGCCGTAACTTACGACAGGTCCTTTTTCATTTTAAGAGCATTTCTTGAATGAATAGAAAGAGTATTTCTTGAATGAATAGAAAGAGTATTTCTTGAATGATTAGAATAAAGAGTATTTCTTGAATGAATAGAAAGAGTATTTCTTGAATGAATAGAAAGATTATTTCTTGAAAGATTAGAATAAAGAGTATTTCTTAGATTTAGTAAACATAAAACAAAAATAAAAATATAGGAGACCAAGATTATGGAAATGAAGAATATCTTGAACAGAATGTTGAACCACGAGGAGCTTACTCGTGAAGAGACCAAGGAGATTATCGTAGGAATTACCCAGAGCCAGTTCCCTGAGGAGCAGATTACAGCCCTCCTCACCGGACTCCAGATGCGAGGCGTAACCGTGGATGAGCTTCTCGGTTTCCGCGACGGAATCTTGGAGACGGGCGTTCCTGCCATCCTCGACTGCGACCGATACATCGACGTGGTGGGCACTGGTGGCGACCGCAAGAATACCTTCAATATTTCCACCACCTCTTGCTTCGTCATTGCTGGCGCAGGATACAAGGTGGCCAAGCACGGTAACTTTGCCGCTACTTCGGTGAGCGGAGCTTCTAATGTAATCAAGAACCACGGCGTGCAGTTCACCGACGACCTCGACAAGCTGAACCGTTCGCTCGACGAGGCGGGAATCGTCTATCTCCACGCCCAGCTCTTTGCCAAGGCGATGAAGTTCGTGGGCCCTATCCGCAAGGCGCTCCAGTTCCCTACGGTCTTCAATCTGCTCGGTCCGCTCGTCAACCCTAGCCAGCCTAAGTGCCAGTTGCTCGGTGTCGCCAACCTCGACCAGATGCGACTCTACAACCAGGTTTACCAGAAAATAGGAATAGACTACGGAATCGTGAACAGCATCGACGGTTACGACGAGATTTCGCTCACCAGCGACTTCAAGGTGACCACCAACAACTACGAGCGCATCTTCAAGCCTCAGGACTTGGGCTTCGAGAACGCCAAGCCAGAGGAGGTTCGTGGCGGTGCCACGGAGCAGGAGGCGAAGGAAATCTTCGACGCTGTGCTCGAAAATCGTGCGTTGCCAGCACAGAAGAACATCGTGCTCGCCAACGCTGCCTTCGGAATCCAGGTGATGGAGAAGGGGCAGAAGAGCATCGACGAGTGTGTGGAGATTGCCCGCGAGAGCATCGACTCGGGCAAGGCGCTCGCTACATTCAAGAAATTCGTGGAACTCAATTCTTAATCTCCCACAGATTTCACAGATAACACAGATTTTTGTTTCTGTTGAAGCTCGAATAGGTTAAATCTGTGTGAATCTGTGTGATCCGTGGGAATAAAAACAGAAAAAATGGATATATTGGAAGAAATAGTTGCTCACAAGCGAATCGAGATGGAGCAGCGCAAGCGATTCATTTCGCCACGACAGATGATTCAGCTCACAGAGCAGAAAATGCAGGCGGAAGATGGCAGGGTGCCGGGAGGAAGTATGCGAGAGGCTCTGATGAATTCCTCGACGGGAATTATCGCTGAGTTCAAGCGCAAGTCGCCTTCCAAGGGCTGGATCAAGGAGGAGGGCAAGGCGAGCATCATCCCGCTTGCCTACCAGCAGAACGGGGCTTCGGCGCTGAGCATCCTCACCGATATTGATTATTTCGGGGGCTATGATGAGTTCATACAGGAGGCGCGCCACGTGGGCGTGACCTTGCCTATCCTCTATAAGAACTTCGTGGTGGAGGAGTATCAGCTGCTACAGGCTCGCTACTGTGGGGCTTCGGCGGTGCTCCTCATCGCTGCCTGTCTCTCGAAGGAGGAGTGCAAGCGACTCTTGCAGATGGCGCACCAGCTGGGGCTGGAGGTGCTGCTGGAGATGCACAACGAACGAGACTTCGAGTATGCGGAGCTGGAACCGGACATGTACGGAATTAACAATCGCAACCTCGGAACCTTCGTCACGGATGTGGAGAATAGCTTCCGACTCGTTGAGCAGCTTCCTAAGAATGTGTGCCGAGTGAGCGAGAGCGGAATCTCTCGCCCGGAGGTGGTGAAGAGACTTCGTGAGGAGGGCGGATTCAAGGGGTTCTTGATGGGAGAGCAGTTTATGAAACAGGCGAATCCTGGAGAGGCGCTCAAGGAGTTTATCTCGAAGCTCTGAGGAATTTTGTTGTCCTACGGAACTTAAACGGAATTTAAACGGAATTTTGTTGTCCTACGGAACTTAGACGGAATTTAAACGGAATTTTGTTGTTCTACGGAACTTAGACGGATTTTAAACGGATATTCGGCGTATGCCCTAATTAAACATTAAACATTCAATGAAAATAAAGGTTTGCGGAATGCGCGATGCTGACAATGTGCAGCAGGTGGCGCAACTCGGAGTCGATATGATGGGCTTCATCTTTTATCCTAAGTCGCCTCGATACTTCGAGGGCTTGGGGCAGAGCGAAGATTTTCCTCTGCCTCGCACGGATGCCGATAAGACGGTGAAGAGAGTGGGGGTGTTTGTGAACGATACGTTCGAGAACATCGAGTTGCAGACGTTGCGTCTCGGTTTGGATGCGGTGCAGTTTCATGGAGGCGAGAGTCCAGACTTCTGTAAGAAATTTCAGGAGGAGCACGAGGAGTTCTTGTTTACACAGCTCAAGCCTTGGCTCGAAGAGCAGGGCATTGAGGTGAAGACAAAACCTTTCAAGCTCATCAAGGCCATCAGCGTTTCCACTGCCGAGGACATTCAGAAATACAAGGAGTATGTAGGAGCTGTTGACTACTTCCTCTTCGATACGAAGTGCAAGGCTTACGGGGGAAGCGGTGAGCAGTTTGATTGGTCGGTCTTGGATGCTTACGACGGCGACGTTCCGTTCTTGTTGAGCGGCGGAATCGGACCGGAAGATGCGGAAAGGGTCAAGGAGTTCCATCATCCGATGTGCATCGGGATAGACCTGAACTCGAAGTTCGAGGTGGAGCCGGGGCTGAAGAATGTGGAGAAACTCGGGCGCTTTATCTCGCAGATTAGGGGGATTTAAAGGCTCTCGTAGATTTCGCAATTTCCGCAATTTTTCTTTGGGCTTTCAGTCTTTTTGAGGTCTCCCGCAGATTTCGCAGATTTCCGCAGATTTTCTTTGGGCTTTTCGGTCTTTTTGAGGTCTCCCGCGGATTTTTATTGATGATAAATGATGAATAATAAATAGAACGTAAAAAAAATACAAAATAACGATGAATAAGATAAATGCATTGTTCGCAAACAATAAGGGGCGCAAGCTCTTGAGTTTGTATTTTTGTGCTGGTTGCCCTACACTGGAGGGCACTGGCGATGTGATTAAGGCGATGGAACGCAAGGGGATAGATATGATTGAGGTGGGAATCCCTTTCAGCGACCCGCTGGCCGACGGCCCTGTGATTCAGAGCGCAGGCACCAAGGCTCTCAAAAACGGAATGACCGTGAAGACGCTCTTCGCCCAGCTCAAGGCCATCAAGGACGAGGTGAACATTCCGCTCGTGTTGATGGGCTATCTGAATCCTATCATGCACTACGGAATCGAGGCTTTCTTCCAGAGTTGTGTGGAGAGCGGCGTGAGCGGAACCATCATCCCAGACCTGCCTTTCGACGACTATCTGAAGGTGGTGAAGCCTATCGCCGACAAGTACGACATCCGTGTCATCATGATGATTACGCCTGAGACTAGCGAGGAGCGCATCAGATTCATCGACGAGCACACCGACGGATTTATCTATATGGTTAGCTCGGCGAGCATCACGGGCGCACAGAGCAACTTCGGAGACGCTAAGTTGGCTTACTTCAACCACATCAATTCGATGAACCTCCGCAACCCTCGCATGATAGGCTTCGGAATCAGCAACAAGCAAACTCTTACCAGTGCGCAAGACAATGCGGCGGGTGCCATCATCGGCAGTAAGTTTGTGACCCTGCTCAATGAGACGGGCGACCCAGACAAGGCGCTCGATGAGCTTTTCGAGGCTCTCAAAAAGTAATGTATAAATTTCCCGCAGATTTCGCAGATTAACTCAGATTTTGTAGATTTCGCAGATTAACGCAGATAGAATTTATTTATATAGTTGATTGTATAAAAGGTTTATATAAAACTTATATATTTATATAAATAAAACTTATATATTTATATAAATACTTATTTGCGAATTCTGTGTAAATCTGTGAAATCTGTGGGGACTAAAATGATAAAGAGATTATGTATCAAGTTGACGATAAAGGATTTTTTGGAAAGTTCGGAGGCGCTTACGTGCCTGAGATTCTATATAAGTGTGTAACCGAGTTGCAGCAGGCTTACAAGCCTATCATCGAGAGCGAGGAGTTCAAGAAGGAGTACCACGCTCTGCTGAAGGACTATGTGGGCCGTCCTTCGCCTCTCTACTTTGCGAAGCGAATGAGCGAGAAGTATGGCTGCCAGCTCTACCTGAAGCGTGAGGACCTGAACCATACGGGTGCGCACAAGATTAACAACACCATCGGACAGATTCTGATGGCTAAGAAGATGGGCAAGACTCGCATCATCGCCGAGACGGGTGCCGGTCAGCACGGTGTGGCTACTGCCACGGTTTGCGCCCTGATGAACATGAAGTGCGAAATCTTCATGGGTGCCACCGACGTGGAGCGCCAGCACACCAATGTGGAGCGCATGAAGATGCTGGGTGCCGAGGTTCACCCTGTGCGCACGGGCAATATGACCCTCTCGGATGCTTGCTCCGAGGCCATCCGCGACTGGTGCTGCCACCCTCAGGACACTTTCTATATTGTGGGTTCCACCATGGGTCCTCACCCTTACCCAGACATTGTGGCCAAGATGCAGAGCGTAATCAGCGAGGAGATTAAGTGGCAGTTGGAGGAGAAGATAGGTCGCGACTATCCTGACTACCTCATCGCCTGTGTGGGCGGCGGTTCCAACGCAGCCGGCACCATCTACCACTACATCGACGACGACCGTGTGCAGATTTACCTAGCCGAGGCTGCTGGCCACGGAATCGACACCGACTATACTGCCGCCACCATGCACTGTGGCACAGAGGGAATCATCCACGGCGCACGCACGCTGGTGATGCAGACCGACGACGGCCAAATTAAGGAGGCCTTTACCATTTCGGCTGGTCTCGACTATCCAGGCATTGGCCCTATGCACGCCGACCTCGCCACCCGCGGTCGCAGCCACGTGCTCGCCATCAAGGACGATGAGGCCATCTACGCTGGCTACGAGCTTACCCGCATGGAGGGAATCATCCCTGCCATCGAGAGCGCCCACGCCGTTGCCGCCCTCAAGAAGATGAAGTTCAAGAAAGACGATGTAGTCGTATTGACCGTTTCGGGTCGTGGCGACAAGGATGTGGAGACTTACCTCAAGAACAAGGCGATGGCTAAGGAGTATGGAAACTTTTAAGTTTTAATGTTAAATGTTAGATGTTAGGGTTGGCACGATAGTTCTGACTTTTCATTTAACATTTAACAATTAACACTTAACACTTAACATAAATATTATAATGGCGAAATATAATTATAAGACAGTGACTCGCAAGATTCTCGCCGACCTCTATACGCCGGTGGGAGTCTATATGCGACTGAGAGATATTTATCCGCAGTCGGCTCTGATGGAGAGTTCCGACTACCATGGCTCGGAGAACTCGCGCTCCTTCATCGGGGTGCATCCGATGGCTAGCATCGCCGTGAGCCACGGCGAGGTGATTGCCTCTTATCCCGACGGCCGACAGGAGAAGCAGCAGCTTCCTGCCTTCGGCGAGGGGAAGGGCGAGGAGTGCAAGCTCGCCATCTCGAAGGCCATCAACGACTTTATCCGCTCCTTCCACGTGGAGGGCGAGGGCAAGGATTTCTGTGGTCTCTATGGATTTACCACCTTCAATGCGGTGCGCTACTTCGAGAACATCCCCGTGAAGGACACCACCATGGAGAAGAATGATGCGCCCGACATTTATTACATCATGTATAAGGACATTATCGTGTTCGACCATTTCAACAACACGATGGAGCTGATTGCATTGAGCGAAAGCTACGATGAGGCTGGGGCTGGTGCTTCCGCTGGGGCTGGGTCTTCAGATGGAGCTGCCGCCGAGGCTAACCTCGCCGCTGGCGAGGCTGAGCTGGATGCGCTCCTGAAGGCGGTGAACAAGGCGAACGTGAAGCCTTACGACTTCCATCCTGTGGGCGACACGACCTCTACGCTTACCGACGAGGAGCACAAGGCTAACATTCGCCGCTGCATCCAGCACTGCCTGCGTGGCGACGTGTTCCAGATTGTGGTGAGCCGCCGATTCGTGCAGCGTTACGAGGGCGACGACTTCAAGCTCTATCGTGCCCTGCGCAGCATCAATCCTTCGCCTTACCTCTTCTATTTCGACTTCGGCGGGTTCCGCATCTTCGGTTCTTCGCCAGAGACCCACAACCGCATCGTGGGCAACAAGGCGTTCATCGACCCTATAGCCGGCACCACCAAGCGCACTGGCGACATGGAGCAAGACCGCAAGGCTGCCGAGTTCCTGCGCAACGACCCGAAGGAGAACGCCGAGCACGTGATGCTGGTCGATTTGGCGCGCAACGACCTGAGCCGCAACTGCCACGGAGTGAAGGTGGATTTCTATAAGGATATGCAATTCTATAGCCACGTGATTCACCTGGTGAGCCGTGTGAGCGGTGTGCTCGACGAGGGTGCCGACCACATCAAGGAGTTTATCGACACCTTCCCTGCGGGCACGCTGAGCGGTGCGCCTAAGGTGAGGGCGATGCAGATTATCAGCGAGCTGGAGCCGCACAACCGTGGAGCCTACGGTGGCTGCATCGGTTTCATCGGACTGAACGGCGACCTGAACCAGGCCATCGTCATCCGCACCTTCATCAGCCGCAACGGCGAGCTTTGGTTCCAGGCTGGCAGCGGCGTGGTGGCTAAGAGCAACGACCAGTATGAGCTGGAGGAGTGCAACAACAAGTTGGGAGCCTTGACCAAGGCTATCCACATCGCCGAGCAGTTGTAAAAATAAAGTGAAGAGTGAAGAACGAAAGTGAAGAACGAAGAGTGAAGAACGAAAGTGAAGAACGAAGAGTGAAGAATTCAACGCTCAACACTCAACAATCAACATCAAAAACGAAATGAAAATAGTAGTAATAGATAATTACGATTCCTTCACCTACAACCTTGTGCACCTGGTGAAGGAGCTGGGAGCGGAAGTCACGGTGTTCCGCAACGACCAGTTTCAGTTGCCGGAGCTAGACCGCTTCGACAAGATAATCCTCAGTCCGGGTCCGGGCATTCCTTCGGAGGCAGGACTGCTGATGGACGTCATCAAGACCTATGCGGGCAGAAAGCCGATGCTGGGCGTTTGCCTGGGCCATCAGGCGATAGGCGAGGCTTTCGGTGCGAAGCTCACCAATCTCTCGGAGGTCTATCACGGTGTGGCTACCCCTTGCACGCAGTTTGGCAACGACCCTATCTTTGCGGGTCTGCCCAAGCGTCTGGAGATAGGCCGCTACCACTCTTGGGTGGTGGATAGAAGTGGATTTCCCGATTGCCTGGATGTAACCGCCGTGAGCGACGATGGCTGCATCATGGGCTTGAAGCATAAGAATTACGATATTCACGGCATTCAGTTTCACCCAGAGAGTGTGCTGACACCGGATGGTAAAAAGATGATTCAGAATTGGTTAGCGCTTTAGTCCTTCGGGGCTAAAGCTTTTTTTGTCCTTCGGTGCTAAAGCTTTTTTTGTACTTCGGTGCTAAAGCTTTTTTGTACTTCGGTGCTAAAGCTTTTTCTTTTAGGTTAATGCTTTTGTGCCCAATCTAAAATTCATTTTGACACAAATGACTTTGACACAAATGACCCCCCTGACCCAAAAAATGACCGCTAGCACAAAAAAAGCAGACACTCTCACGAGTATCTGCTTTTCAATTCTTCAACCTTTTTTTAAAAAAGCCTCGCTCGGCTTTAGTATGAAGTAACAGTATATTAGAATGATGATTTTTGCTTTCACAAGCTACTTTTTCTAAAGTATGAAACCTTAGTCATCATTCTGCAACTGAAAACTACTTTTTTGTAGTCATAATATATATTCTGTTTTATACATCCAATTTCTTACAAGTCCCAACCCACGGCACTTGCACCCAGCACCGCTGCCGAGCTACCGTCGAGGGTAGAGATGAGGAACTTAGCCTTGCCCTTGAAAATCTTGAGCACGTGCTTGTCGTAAGATTCCTTCAAAGGCTTCATCAAGAGGTCGCCCGACTTGGTCAAGCCGCCGAAGAATACGAATGCCTCTGGTGATGAGAAGGCAGCGAAGTCGGCGCAAGCAGCACCGAGCATTTCGCCCGTGAAGTCATATACTCGCTTGGCGAGTGCGTCGCCCTTGCTGGCAGCCACGCTCACGTCGAAGGAAGTAATCTCCTCTGGCTTCATGTCGCGGAGCAATGATGGCTCGTCGCTCTTCTCCAGGAACTCGCGGGCTGTGCGAGCCACGCCAGTGGCAGAGCAGTAAGCCTCCAGGCAACCCTTTCTGCCGCATCCGCAAGGACGGCCTTCCTCGCCACGAACCATGGTTACGTGACCCAGCTCTCCTGCGAAACCATCGCATCCATAGACCATCTGTCCGTTGATGACGATTCCTGAGCCTACGCCTGTGCCGAGGGTAATGTCGATGAAGTTCTTCATTCCGCGAGCCACGCCGTAGGTCATTTCGCCCAGTGCGGCTGCGTTAGCGTCGTTGGTGAGGGCTACTGGCAGACCTCCCAGCGCATCGCTGAAGAGCTTGGCCAGAGGCACCACGCCGTTGTGAGCCCAAGGCAGGTTAGGAGCGAACTCGATGGTTCCTGTATAATAGTTTCCGTTAGGCGCGCCGATTCCCATAGCCTTGATTTTCTCGATTCCACCCACGGTGTCGATGATAGGTTGCAGGGCTGCAACGGCTGCCGCTACGTAGTCTTCCACTTTGTCGTAACCACCGGTCTTAATAGCTGTGGTGGCCTTGATTTCGCCACGAGCGTCAACGATTCCGAACACAGAGTTGGTACCGCCAAGATCCAGTCCGATTACGTATGGTTTCAATGCATTTTCCGTCATGTTTCTTTTAATTAGTTAGAATTGTTTTATCGTTTATGTGGGCAAAGATAGTAAAATTCTGTGGGAAAACCATAGATTTTATAGTAAATTTTTGTGAAATCTGAATATTTTATTGAAAATATGGCAAAAAGTGCTTGATTTTTTGTATCTTTGCCATCTGTTATCGGATGCAATGTTGCTTTTTGCTCTATATTGGAGCTGGGGCTTGCTATTTATTTACTGTAAATTCACTATTGATTTACTATATAATAAGGTGTAAATTACTTTCTGGTAACGGAAGAAGAGAGGGGAGAACGAAACTATGTTTTAAGAAAGGAGAAAACGAAAGAAGGAAGCGAGAAGAATAGAAGCTAGAAAAGAAAGCAAGGAAAAAGAAATACAAAATACAAGAAAAGAAAGAAGAAACAAAAATGAGTTTAGCATTTCCAATAGAGATAAATATCCTCGATTTCATTTTCAAGGGGATTCTTATCGGCGTGATTGCCTCAGCCCCGATGGGCCCGGTGGGCATTCTCTGCATTCAGCGCACACTGAACAAGGGGCGCTGGTACGGTTTTGTCACGGGCGTGGGAGCCGCGTGCAGCGACATCGTGTATGCGCTCTTCACGGGTCTCGGAATGAGCTTCGTGATGGATTTCGTGAGCAATGCGCAGAACAAGTTCATCCTTCAGATTTTTGGAAGTGTGATGCTGCTCGTCTTCGGCGTGTATTGCTTCAAGAGCAATCCGATGAAGAACATGCACAAGTCGAGCAACAAGCAGGGCACCCTGCTGCACAACGCCATCACGGCGTTCCTCGTCACGCTCTCCAATCCGCTCATCGTGTTCCTCTTCATGGCCACCTTCGCCCAGTTTGCCTTCATCGTGCCGGATATGCCTGTGGAGATGGGCGTGGGCTTCCTGAGCATCGTGTTCGGAGCCTTGCTGTGGTGGTTCGGCCTCACCTGGCTCATCGACAAAATCAGGGGCAAGTTCGACTCCAACGGAATCCTCATCATCAACAAGGTGATAGGAAGCGTGGTCATCATCTTCTCGCTCATCGCCCTGCTCGGCCTGGTGTTCAACCTCTATCACCTGCCAGGGTTCTAGAGCTCAACACTGAGCATGATGCATCAATCGAGCACTGAGCATGATGCATCAATCGAGCACTGAGCACTGAGCACTCAACACTCAACACTCAACACTTAACATTCAACATTCAACACTTAACATTTATATAAAAAAATGTTCGTAGCTAAGGAATTAAGAAAGAAGAGTATCGCAGAATACTTATTATATATGTGGCAGATAGAAGACATTATCCGTGCCTACGGATGCTCGCTGCCCGTCATCAAGAAGAATTACATCGAGCGTTTCGACTTCACCCCCGAGCAGAAGGAGGAGGAGCTGGACTGGTTTGGCAACCTCATCCGAATGATGAACGAGGAGGGGAAGCGAGAGGGCGGACACCTCGACATCAACCGTGTGCTGCTGCAAGACGTGATAGACCTGCACGGCCGACTGCTGCAAAGCTCCAAGTTCCCGATTTACAACGCCGAGTACTACAAGGTGCTGCCATTCATCGTGGAGCTGCGCAACCGTGGCGACAAGCAAATCAACGAGATTGAGACTTGCCTCGACGCACTCTACGGCGTGATGATGCTCCGCCTGCAGAAAAAAGCCATCACCCCCGAGACCGAGAAGGCCATCAAGGAAATCACCGTCTTCATCGGATTGCTCAGCGACTACTACATCAAGGACCGCACCGAGGGCTTGAAGTTCGAGGACGACGATATGTAAGGATTTTGTGATTCAAAATTTCAGATTTGGGAATTTGTCGTTCTGATTTGGGATTTAGAATTTCAGATTTTGGAATTTGTCGTTCTGATTTTGGGATTTAGAATTTTTGGATTAAGTAAATAAGGATTTAATAATCAAGATAAAAAGATAGACTAAGGATAAATGAAAGAGATAGAAAGAAGAAGAACATTCGCCATCATCTCGCACCCTGATGCGGGTAAGACCACCCTCACCGAGAAGTTCCTGCTCTTCGGTGGACAGATTCAGGTGGCAGGTGCCGTCAAGAACAACAAGATTCGAAAAACCGCCACTTCCGACTGGATGGACATCGAGAAGCAGCGTGGAATCTCTGTCTCCACCTCTGTGATGGAGTTCGACTACCTGCCCGACGGACAGACGGGCGACCCTTACAAGGTGAACATCCTCGATACTCCGGGTCACCAGGACTTCGCCGAGGACACTTACCGCACCCTCACCGCCGTGGATTCCGCCATCATCGTGGTCGATTCTGCCAAGGGTGTGGAGGCGCAGACCCGAAAGCTGATGGAGGTGTGCCGCATGAGAAACACCCCGGTCATCATCTTCATCAACAAGATGGACCGCGAGGGTCGCGACCCATTCGACGTGCTCGACGAGTTGGAGGAGGAGCTGAAGATACATGTGCGCCCATTGTCTTGGCCTATCGGACAGGGTGCCCGATTCAAGGGTGTGTACAACATCTATGAGCACCAGCTCAACCTCTTCACCCCTAACAAGCAGCGCGTCACCGAGAAGGTGGCTGTGGATATTCAGAGCCAGGAGCTGGACGAGCGCGTGGGCGAGCGTGAGGCCAACCAGCTCAGAGAGGAGTTGGAGCTGGTGGATGGCGTGTATCCAGAGTTCGACGTGGAGACTTATCGCTCTGCCGAGGTGGCTCCGGTGTTCTTCGGTTCTGCATTGAACAACTTCGGTGTGCAGGAGCTGCTCGACTGTTTCGTGGAGATTGCCCCTTCGCCTAAGCCTACCCAGGCAGAGGAGCGACTGGTGAAGCCTGAGGAGCCTAAGTTTACGGGCTTCATCTTCAAGATTACAGCCAACATCGACCCTAACCACCGTTCGTGCATCGCCTTCTGCAAGATTTGCTCGGGCAAGTTTGTGCGCAACCAGCCTTACTACCACGTGCGCCTGGGCAAGACGGTGAGATTCTCTTCGCCTACCCAGTTTATGGCGCAGCGCAAGAGCACCATCGACGAGGCTTATCCTGGCGACATCGTGGGTCTGCCAGACAACGGAATCTTCAAGATTGGAGACACGCTGACCGAGGGGGAGAAGATTCACTTCCGCGGTTTGCCTTCGTTCTCTCCACTCCTCTTCAAATACATCGAGAACGACGACCCGATGAAGAGCAAGCAGTTCCAGAAGGGATTGGAGCAGCTCATGAACGAGGGTGTGGCCCAGCTGTTCGTCAATCAGTTCAATGGTCGCCGCATCGTGGGCACCGTGGGCCAGTTGCAGTTCGAGGTGATTCAGTATCGCCTGGAGAACGAGTACAACGCCAAGTGCCGCTGGGAGCCAGTGCATCTGCACAAGGCTTGCTGGATAGAGGCCGACGACGCTCAGGAGCTGGAGAACTTCAAGAAGCGCAAGTACCAGTATATGGCGAAGGACATCGAGGGGCGCGACGTGTTCCTCGCCGACTCGGGCTATGTGCTGCAGATGGCTCAGCAAGACTTCGAGCACATCAAGTTCCACTTTACCTCGGAATTCTGATAAAAGGAAAAAAGTCTTCAACCTGTACGGTGTTGAACCTCAGGCAAAAGTCTGTTCCAGCCGTACAGCTAGAAAAACTTCAGAAAGCTTTTAAAGGGTAAAAAATAGATAGTGGTAAAAAGATAAGAATTTAGGGTAAAAAGGAAGGAATCCTTCTCCGAAGGATAAAAAGGAGGAGGGTCCTTCCTATGAAACTTAAAATAAAACAAGGGGGATTTCTCCCCCTGATAAGTGATAAACGGGGGATTTCTCTCTTGATAAGTGATAAACGGAGGGATTTTTCTTCTGAAAAAATAAGAAAACGGGGGATTTCTCCCCCTGGAAAAATAAGAAAAAGGGTAATGGATGAAGAGTTTTTGAGTGAAGAATATAGACCGAGCAGGCTGGAGAAGTTCGTGGCCTGGCAGAAGGAGCACATCTCCGACCGCCAGATGACGCTGATTCTCGCCTTCCTGATAGGCTTGCTTGCCTCGGTGGCAGGATACTTCCTGCATGCGATAGTACACGAGATACAGGTGCTGCTCACCTCGGGGTTCGACAAGGGCACATACAATCTGCTCTTCCTGCTCTTCCCGATAGTGGGAATCTACCTCACCTCGCTGTTCATCAAGTATGTCGTGAGAGACAACATCTCCCACGGAATCACTCGTGTGCTCTACGCCATCTCGACCAAGAACTCCCGACTGAAGGCGCACAACTGCTGGTCGTCGGTGGTGGCCTCCGGAATCACCATCGGCTTCGGCGGATCCGTGGGAGCCGAGGCTCCTATCGTGCTCACAGGCTCAGCCATCGGCTCCAACCTGGGGCAGATATTCCGCATGGACAAGAAGACGATGATCCTGCTGGTGGGCTGCGGAGCCAGCGCCGCCATCGCGGGCGTGTTCAAGGCGCCGATAGCCGGACTGGTCTTCACCCTGGAGGTACTGATGGTGGATTTGAGCATGGCCTCGCTGCTGCCCATCCTGATAAGCTGCGTCACCGCCACCTGCTTCACCTACATCTTCAGCGGCAACAGCTCGCTCTTCGACTTCACCCTCACCAACCCCTGGCAGCTCGACCGCACGCCGGCGTGCATATTGCTGGGCGTGTTCTGCGGACTGGTGAGCCTCTACTTCATGCGCACCATGTCGTGGTGCGAGGGACTCTTCGCCAAGCTGGGCAACTATCCATACGTCAAGCTGCTCTTCGGCGGAATCATCCTCAGCACGCTCATCTTCCTCTTCCCTTCGCTCTACGGCGAGGGCTACTCGGCGGTCAACGTGCTGCTCAAGGGGCAGAACCCCGAGGACTGGGGGCAGGTGATGAACCGCTCGCTCTTTGCCGGGCAGCAGAGCCTCCTGGTGGCCTACATCGGAATGGTGATGCTCACCAAGGTGTTCGCCACCTCGGCCACCAACGGCAGCGGCGGATGCGGCGGAACCTTCGCCCCATCGCTCTTCATCGGCGGTTTCGCGGGCTTC
>DBLF01000002.1:13462-16286 GCA_002297965.1 Candidatus Segatella papionis | reverse complement strand
TCCCGCCTCTGGAACATCAATGAGGTGGGCGTATATGTGCCCGAGCAGAACTTCACGCTGATGGGAATGGCTGGTGTCCTCACGGGCGTGATGCACGCTCCGCTCACGGGCATCTTCCTCATCGCCGAGCTTACGGGCGGCTACCAGCTCTTCATGCCGCTCATGATAGTGTGCATCTCCTCGCTGCTCACCATCAGCATCTTCGAGAGCCACAGCATCTACGCCCTCCGACTGGCTCGCGAGGGCAAGCTCCTTACCCACCACATCGACCGCGCCGCCCTGACGCTGATGAACCTGCAGAGCCTCGTGGAGAAGGATTACCACCCCGTGGGTCCCGACCTGCCGATGGGCAAGCTGGTGAGCGAGATTTCCAGAAGCAACAACAATTTCCTGCCTGTGCTCGACGACGCGGGCGTGCTGCTGGGCGTGATAGACATTACGAAAATCAGGCACATCATCTTCCGCTCCGAGCTTTACAAGCACTTCACCGTGAAGCAGCTCATGATTCAGCCTTCGGCGGTGGTGAGCGAGAACGAAAGGATGAGCGAGGTGATGCGCAAGTTCGACAAGACCGACGAGGCGCAGCTGCCAGTGGTCAACATCGACGGCGTGCTCCAGGGCTACATCAGCCGCACCAAGGTGTATGAGGTGTATCGCAAGATGGTAGCGGATATTTCGGCAGAATGATTCATCATTCTATAGTTTATACTCATTATTATACTTTACACAAAAAACAAAAGGGAGGAAAAAGACAGATTTATGACAAAGGAAGAATTGAGAATTGTATTCATGGGAACTCCAGAGTTTGCCGTGGAGAGCCTGAAGCGCCTCGTGGAGGGCGGCTACAATGTGGTGGCTGTGGTTACCCAGCCCGACAAACCCGTGGGCAGACACCAGGACACGCTGCAACCATCGCAGGTAAAGCAGTATGCCGTGGAGCATGGGCTGCCCGTGCTCCAGCCAGTGAAGATGAAGGACCCCGAGTTCCTCGACGAGTTGCGCTCCTACAAGGCCGACCTCCAGGTGGTGGTGGCCTTCCGCATGCTGCCCGAGGTGGTGTGGGCAATGCCTAAGTACGGCACCTTCAATGTGCACGCAGCCCTCTTGCCACAGTATCGTGGCGCAGCCCCTATCAACTGGGCGGTGATCAACGGCGAGAAGGAGACGGGTGTCACCACCTTCTTCCTCGACCATCAGATAGACACGGGTCGCATCATCATGCAGAAGCGCTTCCCAATCCCCGAGGAGGCCGACGTGGAGTATGTTTACGACGGACTGATGCACCTGGGCGCCGACATTGCCCTGGAGACCATCGACGCGCTCATCGCCGCCGACGGCCATCTGCCGAGCATGGCGCAGGAGGAGCTGATAGGCGAGGGCGTGGAGCTGAAGCCAGCCCCGAAGATTTTCAAGGAAACTTGCCGCATCGACTTCCACAAGCCAGCCAAGCAGGTGCACGACTTCGTCCGTGGTCTCTCGCCTTACCCTGGCGCATGGACCGAAATCAAGCGCAAGGAGCCTGTGGTGGTCTTCATGGACGACGAGGCCGAGGGCGGCTCCGACTACAAGATGCCCGAGCCTACAGCCCATCCAGCCCAGAAGAAGAGCACGGCGAAGATTCAGGTGCTCAAGATTTTCAAGAGCGTGGTGAGCGACGAGCACCGAGGAATGGCTCCCGTGGGTTCGCTGCGTGTGGAGGGCGACTATCTGCAGGTGGCTTGCCTAGACTATTGGCTCAACATCTTCGAGTTGCAGCTGGCTGGCAAGAAGCGCATGCTGGTAAGGGACTTCCTCAACGGAATGAAGGACATCGCCTACTACGAGTGCCAGAAGTCGCAAAATGAGGATTTTTAAAAAAAATATATAGTTCGAATACAATAATATATTGTTTTTCCGTTTATATATTCAGATTAGGTAATTATATCTGGTAATTATAGCAGGTAATTATATCTGGAAATTATAGCAGGTAATTATATCTGGAAATTATAGCAGGTAATTATATATATAAGGTAATTATGACTAAGGAAGAAGACATAAAGAACGCCGTGGAGTGTATGCGCAAGGGTGGGGTGATACTCTATCCTACGGACACGGTTTGGGGAATCGGTTGCGACGCTACCAACCCCGAGGCGGTGAAGAAAGTATATGAGATTAAGAAGCGTGACGACTCGAAGGCTCTCATCTGCCTCATCGACTCAGCCGACCGCATGGCTCGCTATTTCCGCAACGTGCCTCAGGTGGCGTGGGATTTCATCGACGCTGCAATGCCCGTGAAGCCTACCACCGTGATTCTCGACGACGCCAACGGCGTGGCCAACAACCTGGTGGCAGAGGACGGTTCGCTGGCGATGCGAGTAACCTACGAGGAATTCAGCAAGCAGCTCTGCTACCGCTTCCAGAAGCCTATCGTGAGCACCAGCGCCAACGTGAGCGGCGAGCCTGCCGCCCAGAACTACCGCGACATTTCTGAGGAAATCCTCAACGCCGTGGACTATGTGTGCTGGACCCGCCGTCAAGAGCATAAGCCTCACCAGCCATCCAGCATCGTGAAAATCGCGAAGAATGGCGAGGTGAAGGTAATAAGATAAAAAATGTGGGAAGGTTTTTGTGACATAGGTTAGCAGTCACAAAGCCAATTTGTAAGAGGGCGAGTCTTCGTGAGAAGATTCGCCCTCGCTTTTTCATATGCAGCTGGTCACGCCAAGAGAAGTGGCAATGGCAGTTAGGATGCTGATGATAATTTGAAGAATGGTCTTCCAAGTTTCCTTTTTCATGGTGCTCGTTTTTTAGAGTTAAAGTACATGTTTGATTCTTTTGTGTTTGA
>DBLF01000002.1:7463-13403 GCA_002297965.1 Candidatus Segatella papionis | reverse complement strand
TTCTTTTGTGTTTGATTCTTTTTAGGGTTAAAGTATATGTTTGATTTGTTAATGTTTAATTCTTTTGTGTTTAGTCTGTTAATGTTTAATTCTTTTGTGTTTCTTGGAAAAACAGCCCCCGAAGGGGCTGTAGTTTAGCGAGAGAGTTTAGAGGACGGTGTCACCATTCTCGTCGCCAGTTCCGGATGAGGAACCTCCGTTGCCAGAGCCGCCGCCGTCAGCTGAGGAGCCACCGCCGTCAGCTGAGGAGCCACCGCCATCGCCCGAAGGAGTGCCGCCACCACCTGATGGGTTGTTGTCGTCTCCGTCTCCGTCGTCCACGTCGCCCTTGTCGGCAGAGGTAACCTGCTTCACCACCTTTCCGTTGCGGTCGTAGCAGGTGATGCTGATAGGCGTGTTGGCGAGTTCCTCCTTAATCTCCACCGATGGGGTGAAGATCACTCGGCGTGAGGTGATGAGCGAGGTGCTCACGAGGTCCACCTTCTCCACCGAGTTGCCTCTTACGCCGAAGCGCATGGTGCCGAGTCCTGGCACTGCCACGCTGTGACCCTCGGTGGCCCACGCCTTGATTACCTCGCTGAGGGCGTCCCAAGCGGCGTTGATGGCACCCTTGCTGATGCCTGAGCGGAGAGCGGCCTCCTGGATTACCTTGGCTGCGTTGAGCTTGCCGTAAAGCTCAGCCTTCATTACGTAAGCGTACTTGGTCTTGTTCTTGTCGAACGATACGTTGCGCTCTACTGCCTTAATCTTGATTCCCATAATTCGTTAATTTTTTTAGTGGTTAAACTTAGTTTTACTTTCTTGTTTAGTTTCTCTTTTTTGGTAAGTGAATGTCAGAAGGAGCTTTTCAATATGTGAGATTTCTTCATCTGCTAGAAAGCCTTTCGTTCGGGAGTGTGCACCCTCTCGAATTATTTCACGCTGCAAAGGTACGAAACCCAGAATGCGGTAAACGAATTTTTCCCGAGTTTTTTTCGATTTTGATGAAATTTTTTTTTCTGCGTGATGAAAAACTTTTTTTCTTACGATAGAAATGTTTCACCTACGTGCGGGCGGGGGGGCAACCTTGTTTGATGGGGAGGCAGAGTTTTCTCTTGAGGGCGTTACAAGGGGAATCTGTAAGCGGGTCATTTAGGTCAAAGTCATTTGTGTCAAAATGAATTTCGGATGCGAAATTCAGCCCAATAATAAATATATATATATTATTTATTATTGGCTCTAAAAAGAGTTTTCAAAAATGATTTTGACCCAAAATGACTTTGACCCAAATGACCCGATTTTCGAGTGAATAAACGTTAATTATCCATCGGTCGGAGCAACCACTCGATGGCGGATACGATGTGGATGCATTTTCCTCCAGCCTCATAGTTGCGGGTTTGCGTGAAGGCGATGAGGGTCAACTTGTCGCAGCGCAAGGTAGCCGAGGCGCTGAGGAGCGAATTGGTCTCTCGCTTGAAAGTCTTCTTTGCCTCAATGTCGTAGGCCACCTGGATAAGCTCCACGGCCCTGTCTTGGTTGCACACCACGAAATCCACTTCCTTGGAGCGAGGGGTTTCCTTGTAATAGTAAATGTCAAAGAAATTGTTGGAGCATCGGCGTAAAAGTTCGATGTAAATGACGTTTTCCAAGCGCCATCCTATATTTCCTGGCACAAAAGAATTGTCACGATTGTTCTGAAGACCAGGGTCCACGATGTAAGCCTTGGCTTTGCGCATGCGCTCCCTGCTCTTGAAGGAATGCTTGGTGAGCAACTGTATGAGGAATGCCTGTCGCAGATAATCCACATATTTCTTGATAGTCACGTCAGACAAACCCAATGTCTTTGCCAAGTCGTCGTAGTTTATCTCCTGGCAGACATTGTTGATGAGGTGGTTGGCTATTTTGCGCAGCGCATCGACGTTGCGTATGTTGAAACGTCGCTTGATGTCCTTGGTTACGATGGCTTCCATCAGGCTTTGCACATAGCCTCGCTTGTTGCGTAAGTTTTGCAACTCGGGGAATCCGCCGTTGGCTACGTAATCCATGAAGGCTCGCTTCCTTTCTGCGTCTGCCTTGGTGGTGATGCGAGCTAGCTCTATGTGATGAAACTGGCAGTATTCGTAAAAGGAGAATGGAAATAAGTGTATCTCGTTGTATCGCCCCGTGAGGTGAGTGGCTAGCTCTCCGCTCAGCAGTTTGGCGTTGCTGCCAGTCACGATGACGTGCAATTGGCTGCGCAACAGGCGATTGACGAACAGGTGCCACCCTTCCACGTTTTGAATCTCGTCAAGGAATATATATTCGATGTCTGTGCCATAAACTTGGTAGATGCAAGAGAGAACCGTGTTAAGGTCTTCGGTCTGCAACTTCGCCAAGCGGTCGTCGTCGAAGTTGGCGTACCCATATTTAAGATGATTCTCCAGCAAAACCTTATGGCAAAGCGTGGATTTCCCACTTCGCCTTACTCCTATGACCACCTGTGCAAGTGGACTGTTTAACTCGAAAAGCGACTCTTCGAATCGTCCCACCCACTTTTGTGGGTTATAGTTTTGAACATATTCTTGTTGTTCACTCAATACCTGCAATATTATTTTTTCCTCTACCATAGTGTCTTTTTTATGCTTAGTTTTCTTGTTTGGCTGCAAAGATATAGTAAATTATTGAAATACAGATAATTATAGTACTTAAACTTTGCTAAAATGCAATTTTTAGGCTCTTAAACTTTGCTAAAATGCAGATTTTAGTCTCTGAAACTTTGCTAAAATGCAGATTTCTTTAAGTTTACGAACGTTAAAATATGATGCAAAGGCAAGAATATGACAATAAATTACTATCTTTGCAATCGAATGATGAAATATCCATGCTTTTTGTTGATAGGCTTAATTGCTTGACAGGCGAGCTATTTACTATATGGTTAAAAACATGCAGACGAACACTCATACTTTGGCGGAATATATTTCCGATTTTTATCGTTATCTTTCTGGAGAAGGTAACGTAAACACCCATTCGCGCACAAACTATATTTCATGGCTTAAATTTCTTGACAATCAAGGCTATGAATTAGCGGAATTGGAGTCTAATGAGGACATTGAAGACTTGCTAGACAAAGAAAGAAAATTACAATGCAATCGTTCAAAATACAACAAGGCAAAAGACCTCGTGAACTTCAAGTCTGCATTGCGAAAATTTTTGCAATTCCGCAAGTCCAACTTTGCCCGACAGCAAGACGAAACTATCTTGGCAGAATTGAAAAGCGTAGAGAATGATAAAACTCTTTCCGTTACGGAACGTGAGGCTATAGTGAAATCAAGGATAGGACAGGGTATGTTTCGAAATAAACTAGTCAACTATTGGCACGGATGTTCCATTTCTGCATTCCATCATTTAGACCTGCTCGTAGCCTCCCACATCAAGCCTTGGAAAGATGCCGATAACGCGGAGAGAATCAGCGTATATAATGGGCTGCTCCTATTGCCCAATTATGATAAATTGTTTGACAGAGGTTACATTTCCTTCGATGATGACGGAAGCATCATCTATTCTCGTTATCTTGACCAGGAAGACCGTAAACTACTCGGGATGGATAGCCATGTGCATCTCCTGAAGGTGGAAGACAGACACAGAGGATTCTTGGCCTATCATCGCGAGAATTGCCTGATGCTGTAGCCTATTGCTCGAATGCAACAGCATTCTTTGTCTTTTGCTTTCGTAACTTAGTCTTTGCATTTCGTAACTTTGTCTCATGCATTTTTTAACTTTGCTTCATGCATTTCTTAACTAAGTGTTTGCTTGGTTTTATTTCTTTATTTTGTACTTTTGCAGCGCATTTCTAATAATGCAATGAAAATATTTTTTTAATGTTGCGATTGACCAAGTAATAAAAAGCAATACGTAACATCCTTGATTCGGCTAGGTATCAGAATTAGCACTTCATGGGGAACCTCTGGGACGGTCAAGACCTCGGATGTGCACGCACCTTTTGGGGGCGTGGACTAGGATGGTTGTTGTCTAGAGCGGCTGTGCTAAGCCTTGATACCTGCAATCATCCTTGCGCCCCATTCCTTTGGGACAGAGGATTTTCCATTCTCTTGTAATCGCATTAGAAACAATGTGTTTATGAGACATTCGAATAAATTATATGTTAACTGGGTTGACATCAGTGGTTTTTGGGATAATCCCCCATTGAGTAATATGACATTTGTGGATTTGTTTTGTGGGGCTGGTGGACTGAGCAAAGGTCTCGAAATGGCAGGGTTGAAAGGTATTTGCGGACTAGATTGTCTAAAAGAAGCTTGTCTGACTTATAATCGCAATTTTTCTCACCCTTCTATCTGTGGGGATATTAAAGACCCAGAAGTCAAAAGTAGATTCTATGCTACAGTAAGGAAATTGCTAGATGGTCGTCACTTGGATGTCGTGGCAGGTGGATTCCCCTGTCAAGGTTTTTCTATGGCAGGAAATAGAATCGTGGATGATCCTAGAAATTCACTTTATAAGGAAGTAATAGAAGTTGTTAAGGTGCTTCAACCAGATTTTGTGGTCTGTGAAAATGTAAAGGGACTTCGAACTATGCTCGGAGGTCTTGTTGAAAAGAAAATCATCGCCGACTTCAACAAAATCGGATACGACATGAGCCTCGTAACCCTATGTGCCGCTGATTATTACACTCCACAGAAGCGAGAGCGTGTTATCTTTATAGGAAACAGGATAGGCAAGAAAAATTACTACCCATTGCCCCTGCTTTCATCGAAAGATTACATTACTACAGGTCAGGCTATCGGAGATCTTGTAAATCATCCCATAGATGCGGGGTTCAATCATGTACCAACGATTCATCGTGAGGATATGGCTAAGCGTATCATGGAGACTCCCGAAGGTAAAAGCCTCTACTCTGGATATGGGGATGCTTGGAAAAAATGTCCTTGGAATGAACCTTCATGTACGATAAAAGAAAATCATGGTGGCGTGAATCTTCATCCCAAACTTCCTCGCGTGTTGACTGCAAGGGAAATGGCTCGTCTTCAATCTTTTCCTGATGATTTCATTTTCGAAGGAAACAAAAGCAAACAGCTGATACAGATTGGCAATGCGGTACCACCGTTGCTAGGCAAGGCAATCGGACTCGCTGTGCTAGTATCGAAGAATGATTTGGCAAACCTCTTGACACTAATTCAGAAATAATGTGGCTGGGAATCGTTGCGCCATAAAAAAATAGTATTAATGAAAGTTAAAGTCGTAGAAAAAGGAGGTAGAATCAATTATTCTTTGTATATTTGCGGTCGATATTTACAAGACGATGGCATCTTGGCTCTGAATGAAATTCACCTCCTTCTTTCCATTTTCTTATTAGTAAAAACCATCAACATGAAAAACTAAGAACAATGGAAACAGAACTCTACAAAGCTCAGGGCGTAAGATATTGCATCACACCCAAATACGATAAACGCGATGGTGCCGACAACACCCTTTGCGAGCAGCGCACCATCGAGCTGCTCACCCAACTCAATGCAGCTTTTCTGCCAGTCACATTGATGATTGAAGATGACAACGCTTACGACCCCTACGCCGTGGCAGTGTATTACATGGGCGACAAGGTGGCTTATCTCGACAAGACGGACGCCAAGGACTTGCGCAGCCATCTTGAGGGCAAGTCTGGGGAGGTTCCGCTTTGCTGTCGCATCGTACGTGTGGAGGTGAGCAAGATGGGATGGTTCTATGTGGAGAAGCCGAAGCTCTGTGCTTCTGCCTCCCATCTCCTGCCTGCTTACGATTGGGAAGCCTCGCTGTCTATCCGCTCGCAGGAGTTCCAGCTGAAGTTGCAGCATCTTACGGATGTTGCTGCGCTGGAGCAAATGTTCTACTTCCTCTTGCAGCCGCTGTTTGAGGCAGTTTCTACTGCCTCGTCTTCCGAAGGTTCTTCATCTTTCGAAGGTTCTTCGTCTTCCGAAGGTTCTTCATCTT